>JAQCHR010000084.1 GCA_027619655.1 Pseudomonadota bacterium | reverse complement strand
TCATGGTCCCCCGGTTCCCCGGGATCGGCCATGGCCGCAATGGCCGCCGGCGGCACGACCAGCATCACCGACCGCACCAGGTCGCCCGCGTTGACGCCCCGCCGGTCGGCAAGCGCCTGCACCCGGTCGCGAAACGCGCTGCTGCAGGGAATCGCGTAGGATTTTTTCGTCGCCGCCATGAGCCATGTCTATGAGCTGAATCGCGCCAATCCGTCAACTGCAATTGCAGTTTTCCGTCGATACCGGACCGGAACCGGTCCCGCGCAGTCCCGCCTTACGCCGGGGTATTTGCCTTCAGGAAGGCGCGCAGGTGGCGTATCGCCATGGCGACCCGTTCCTTGGGCTCCTTCCAGGGGAAGAAGGTCATCTGGGCGTTCGGCGCCAGCAGCGCCGTTTCCTCCGCCGTGGCGTAGGGATGGGCGTCGGTATCGTCCGGCATGACGAGGACAGGCGTTGTGCAGGCGCGCACAGAATCGCGCGTGACGCTGAAGACGAAATCGGGGTTGCCATACATCTTCTTCAGGAACGCGTCGCATATTTCCATCGTGACATCGGGCCGCTTCTTGCACAGCGCCGGCGCCCATTTTTCCATATTGCTGTGGTAGAAGCGATCCGGCGATTCCGGGCGAAAGCCGCTGGGCGTTGCCGGTACGGCGGCGACGACCCGTTCGGGCGCGCGTTCGAGCATCCGCCAGATGAAGGGGCCGCCGATGCAGAAGCCGATGACCATGAACTTGTCGATCCCCAGATGGTCCATCAACCCAAGCTGGTCATCGATATGGGAATCCCAGGGCCAGTCGACCTCTACCGGGCCGGAAGATTTGCCGCCATCGGCGTTGCGCAAATCCATCGTGATGCAGTGGTATTCATCGTTCAGGGTGTTCATCGGGTTGAACGGCGTCCGTTCGGAAATATAGGCGATATTCGCGTTCAGCCCGCCACCCGGAATGACCAGCAGCGGAAAGCCGGAACCGGCTTCCTCATAGTAAATCCTGACGGAACCGTTTTCGTAAAATGCCATGGCGGGTATCCATAATGGAAATGGGAAAATACTGGTACCGCAACAGGGCAACCGGGATGGTCGCTCCGCCGCGAGACGGCCTAACCGTCACATAATTCCCGCCGCCCTTCAAGGCTCCCCCCTGGGGCACCCCGACGCTGCCGGTTTCGAGCCGGATCCGCTTCAACTGCGCAGGACGCCGCCGGTCTGTTTTTCGACGCTCGCCACGATTCGCCCGGCCACCGCATCGATTTCCGCCTCGGTCATGGTCGCTTTGGTCGGCTGCAGCGTGACCGAAACCGCGATTGATTTCCGTCCGGGACCGATCGATGGACCGGTAAAGACGTCAAAGACGCCGACATCGGCGACGAGTTTGCGTTCCGCCACGCGGATCGCCGTCAGAAGCTTCGCCACCGGAACATCATCCGCCATGACGAAGGCAAAATCGCGATTGACCGGCTGATAGGGCGACGACTGCAGAAGCGGCCGCGCCTTGCCGGCCCTGGACTTGGGTTGCGGCACCGCATCGAGGAATACCTCGAAGGCCACTACAGGGCCGCGCACACCCATTTCGCGCAGCACCGACGGATGAATTTCGCCAAACCAGGCAAGCACATTCGGACCCAGCCGTAACGCGCCCGACCGTCCCGGATGGTACCATGCCGGTGCATCGGCGGTCGCCTGCAGCTTGTCAACCGGGGCATTGCACGCGGTCAGCACGGCCAGCGCATCCGCTTTCGCGTCAAACGCATCCACGGTTCGCTGCGGCCCGGCCCAGTGCCGCGGGCCGGTCATCCCCGTACGCACGCCGCCAACAACGAGACGCTGCCCCTTCGGCTGATCGCTCTCCCAGGCGGCGCCGGTTTCGAACAATGCGGGGTCCGGGATACCACGATCCATGTTGCGGCCCGCCGCCGCGATCAGATTGGGCAGGATTGACGGGCGCATGACATCCAGGTCGGCGCTGATTGGATTCGCAAGGCGCAGCGATTCCGTCACGCCGCCGAAATGCCGTGTATCGGCATCACGCATGAACGACCAGGTGACGGCTTCGTACATGCCCCGGCCCGCCAGCACCTGGCGCGCGAAGGATACCTGCCGCTGCGCCGGGGTAATCGCCGGCTGCGATAGCGGGGTATCCGCGCGCAACGGGACAGCCGGAATATTGTCAAAGCCGCGAACCCGCAGGACCTCCTCGACCAGGCAGGCCTCACCTTCCACATCGAACCGCCAGCTTGGCGGGACGGCCTCAATTCGATTGCCGGCGACGCTGGTTTCAAACCCGAGATCGTCCAGAATCTGCCGCGCCGCGTCTATTTCGACCTCGACACCCCCCAGCGATGCGATCCGGGCGGGATCCAGCGTGATCGCCGGCGCCGGCGCCGGCAACGCGCCCGCCATGGTGGGGGCGCTGGCTTCGCCGCCGCAAATGTCCAGGATCATCCGGGCGGCGACTTCCGCGCCCCATAACGCTGATTCGGGATCGACGCCGCGTTCGAACCTGTAACGTGCATCGGATTCGATCCCGAGCTTGCGCCCCGTCGCGGCCGTGCGGACCGGGTCGAACAGGGCGACTTCCACGAAGACATCCGTAGTCGCCTCGGTACAGCCGGAATATTCGCCGCCCATCACGCCGCCGATCGCCAGCACACGGGCGGAATCGGCGATCACCGTCATCGCGCTGTCCAGCGTGTAGTCCCGGCCGTCCAGCGCCCCTATTTCCTCGCCATCGCGCGCAAGGCGCATCGTCAGTGTATCGCCGGTGATCCTGCCGATATCGAAGACATGCAACGGCCTGCCCAGATCGAAGGTCACGTAATTCGTGATGTCCACCAGTGCGGAAATCGGCCGCAGTCCGATGGCGCGCAACCGGTCCTGCAGCCAGTCCGGGCTGGGCCCGTTCTTCACGCCGCGAAAGGCGCGGCCGACCACCATCGGGCAGGCCTTGTCGTCTGCGCCAAGGTCGCGAACCCACTGCACGGGACTGTCGAAACCGCTGGGGACGGAATCGTTTTCATACGGCCAGGGCTTCAGCCTACCGATGCCGCCCGCCGCGAGGTCGCGGGCGATGCCGCGCACACCGGCGCAATCGGCGCGGTCCGGGGTCAGGCCGATTTCGATAACCGGATCGTCCATCCCCATGTATTCAACATAGGAGCCGCCGACCGGCGCGTCTTCGGGCAGATCGATGATCCCGTCATGATCGTCCGAAAGGCCGAGTTCGCGTTCCGAGCACAGCATGCCAGCGGATTCCACGCCGCGCACCTTGGCGACCTTCAGGTCCACCCCGGTACCGGGCACATGTGTGCCGGCCGGGGCGAAGACGCCCTTCATGCCCATGCGCGCGTTCGGCGCACCGCAGACCACCTGGGTGATGCTGCCGTCGCCCGTATCGACGCGGCAGACGCGCAGCCGATCAGCATCCGGATGCTGCTCGCAGGCAACGACATGGCCGATGACAAAATTCTCGAATCCGGCGGCGCGGTCGTGCAGCGATTCGAGTTCGAGTCCAAGCGATGTCAGCTTGTCCGTGATCTCGTTCAGCGGCGCGTCGGTCTCAAGATGGTCCTTCAGCCAGGACAGCGTGAACTTCATGGCGTCAGCCCGCGCAGCAGGGTAGGCACTTCCAGCGGCACGAAACCGTAATGCCGCAGCCAGCGCAGATCCGCGTCAAAGAATGTCCGCAGATCGGGAATACCGTATTTCAGCATCGCGATGCGCTCGATCCCCATGCCAAAGGCGAAGCCCTGGTATTCGTTCGGGTCGATGCCGCAGGCGGCGAGCACTTTCGGATGCACCATGCCGCAGCCGAGAATTTCCAGCCAGTCGTCGCCGGCGCCGATTTTCAGCTCGCCGCCGGACCGGCTGCAACCGATATCCATTTCCGCCGACGGTTCGGTGAACGGGAAATAACTCGGCCGGAAACGGGCCGGCACGTCGGGCACTTCGAAATAAGCACGGCAGAATTCGATCAGGCAGCCCTTGAGGTGACCCATATGGCTGGTCTTGTCGATGACCAGTCCTTCGACCTGGTGGAACATCGGCGTATGGGTCATGTCGGAATCGCACCGATAGGTACGGCCCGGCGCAATAATCCGCAGCGGCGGCGTGGTCGACTGCATCGTGCGCACCTGCACCGGCGAGGTATGGGTCCGCAGGACCGGGCGTTCGCCATTGGCGCCTTCCGGCAGGTAGAACGTGTCGTGCATCTGCCGGGCGGGATGCTCCGGCGGAATATTCAGCGCCGAAAAATTATGGAAATCGTCTTCGATATCCGGACCTTCCGCGACGCTGAAACCCATTTCGCCGAAGATGGCGATGATTTCATCGAAGGTCTGGCTGATCGGGTGGATCCGCCCTTCGCTTTCCGGGCGTACCGGCAGGCTGATATCGATCCGTTCCGCGGCCAGTTCCGCTTCCAGCGCGGCGGCGGCCAGCCCGCCCTGCCGCGCATCGATGGCGTCGGACACGGCGGTTTTCACCGCATTCAGCGATTGACCCGCCGTCTTGCGCTGTTCGGGGTCAAGCTTGCCCAACCCCTTCATCAGCTCCGTCACCTGCCCCTTGCGGCCAAGCGCGGAAATCCGGATTTCTTCCAACGCGTCCAGGCTACCCGCCGATGCGACGGCGGATAGCAATTGTTCGCGCAACTCGTCGAGATTTTCCATCGCCGGGGCCTGACCGCAGGGTGAAGGCGTTATTCGGCGAGCGCGGCCTGCGCCTGCACGACAATAGCCTGGAACGCGGCGGGTTCGTGGATCGCAAGGTCAGACAGAACCTTGCGGTCGAGATCGATTCCCGCCAGTTTCAAACCATTGATGAAGACGGAATAGGTCATCCCGTGCTCCCGGACGCCCGCGTTGATGCGCTGGATCCAGAGGCGGCGAAAATCGCGCTTTTTGGTGCGACGGTCGCGATAGGCATATTGCAGGTCCTTGTGGACCCGCTGTATGGCGGCGCGGAAGGTATTCTTGGAACGACCCCGTGCGCCCTTGGCGGCCTTGATAACCTTGCGGTGACGGGCGTGCGTTGTCACGCCCCGTTTTACTCGAGACATAGTTTCGGACTCCTATCGGCTACAGGTAAGGCAGGAAATGTCGCTTGACCACCTGGGCATCCGAGGCGGCCATGATCTGTGTACCGCGGTTGGTACGCTTCATCTTTTGCGACCGGCGACGCAGCATGTGCGACAGGCACGCGCTGTTGAACCGGACCTTGCCCTTTGCCGTAATGCGGAATCGCTTCTTGGCGCTGGACTTGCTCTTCAACTTGGGCATTTCGGTTTCCTCTTATAGAATATGTTAATACGTTTCCGGTTTTGACCGTTATTTGACGGACAGGGCATACCCAGGGCCACAGCCGCCTTATTGAGGCGCGCCTTATACCCCCCAAAAGCCGGCAACGCAAGGCCGGGCGCGGCTTGACCTGCGGCCTGTCGCCACGCCACATTGCGGCCCGACGCAATTCAGGCAGGGGGACATCATGGATTTGAATCTGGCAGGAAAAACCGCGCTGGTCACGGGCGGATCCAAGGGAATTGGCCTCGCCGTCGCCAGACAACTCGCCGCGGAAGGCTGCAGCCTGCACCTGGCGTCCCGGACCCGGACGGACCTGGAAGCTGCCCGCGACGCAATCAACCGCGATTTCGGCGCGCAGGTCACGATCCATGCGGCCAACCTGGCGGATGGCGACCGGATGCGCCAGTTGGCGCGCGATACGGCGGGAATCGACATTCTGGTGAACAATGCAGGCGCCATACCCTTCGGCAGCGTCGATATGGTCGACGAGGCAACCTGGCGCAGCGCCTGGGACCTGAAGGTGCTTGGCTATGTCAACCTGATCCGGGAGGTCTACCCGGCCATGATCGCGCGGGGCAGCGGTGTCATCGTCAATGTCCTGGGCACCGCCGGCGAACGGCCGACGCCAAGCTATATCGCCGGCTCCATGGGCAATGCCAGCCTGATGGCGCTGTGCGTCGCGCTGGGCGGCGAATCCGTGGACAAGGGCGTGCGGGTCGTCGGCGTCAATCCGGGGCTGATCGAGACCGAACGCATGGTGACGCTGAGCGAAGCGCGTGCCGAACAGAAATTCGGCGACAAGACCCGCTGGCGCGATTTCCTGGAAAACATGCCGCAGGGCCGCGCCGGGAAGCCGAAGGAAGTGGCGGACCTCGTGACCTATCTTGCCAGCCCGCGGGCATCCTGGGTCAGCGGCACGATCGTCACCATCGACGGCGGCGTCACCAAACGCGCAACACTGTAGGAGCATGGCCCCCCATGGCACAGATATCCGTCAACATCGAGACGCGTCCGGAAGGCCGGATTGCCTGGGTAACCCTGGAAAATGCCGCGAAGGCGAACTGCCTGACCAGTGCGCTGGTCGCCGAGATGGAAACGGTCTTTCGCGATCTCGCGAACGATGACGCGCTGCGCCTTGCCGTGCTGACCGGCGCGGGGGAGCGTTCCTTCATTGCCGGCGCGAACCTGCAGGAATTGCGGCATTTCGATGAAGCCGCCGCCCGGACCTATATCACCAGCCTGACCCGGGCAAACAAGGCGATCCGGGACCTGCCCGTCCCGGTCCTGGCGCGGGTCAACGGCGCCTGCATGGGCGCCGGGCTGGAAGTCGCGGTCAGTTGCGATATCCGGATCGCTTCTGACAACGCACGTTTTGCCATGCCGGAAGTCCTGTTCGACCTGCCGTCGGTTGTCGAGGCCAATTTGCTGCCACGCCTGATCGGCTGGGGCCGGACGTCATGGTTTCTCTATCGCGGCGACGCTATCGATGCGGCAACGGCGCTGGACTGGGGGCTGGTTGAACGTTGCGTTCCCGCCGCCGAACTGGACGATGCCGTCGCGGAAACGGTTGACCTCATGATGGCCAACGGCCCCGTCGGCATGCGGCAGCAGAAAAAGCTGATGCGCGACTGGGAGCGTATGTCTGTCGATGACGGCATCCATGCAGGCATCGATTCGCTGGCCAAGGCCTTCCGGAACGGAAACCCCGGCCAGCGAATGTCAAAATTTCTGGATAGCTGACCGCAAGACCGGCCGCGGCCTCGCGCCTTATTTCGGCACGAGGACCATGATCATCTGGCGGCCTTCCATCTGCGGAAACTGCTCGACCTTGGCGGTTTCGTCGAAATCCTTGCGCACCCGGTCCAGCACCTGGCGTCCCAGATCCTGATGCGCCATTTCGCGGCCACGGAATCGCAGGGTCACCTTGACCTTGTCGCCTTCGCCCAGAAACTTTTCCATCGACCGCATTTTTACATCGTAATCATGCTTGTCGATGTTCGGACGCATCTTGATCTCCTTGACCTCGATGATCTTCTGTTTCTTGCGGGTTTCATTGGCCTTTTTCTGGGCAATGTATTTGTACTTGCCGTAATCAAGGATCTTGCAAACCGGCGGATCGGCATTCGGTGAAATTTCCACCAGATCAAGGCCGGCGGCATCGGCTCTATTGAGCCCTTCGATCAACGGAACGACGCCAATCATCTCGCCATCCTGGTCGACAAGGCGGATATTGACGGATTCGATATCTCGGTTGACGCGCGGACCCTTTTTCGTCGGCGCGGCGTTGAATGGTGGACGGGCTATAGATTCCTCCTGTTTTAATTGTCAAAATCGCCGCTTTACCGGCCGGGCATTCAGCCCGAGGCCAGCAAACGGCAGTGGTCTGCCTATACAGGCATCGCCGCTTCTTCCTTTAGTGTATTGAGTGCGGCGTCAAGTGCAAGAATTTCTTGCGTTTTACCGCCCAGCCTCCGGATGGCGACGGTCCTTGCCTCGGCCTCGCGCTGGCCGACGACCAGCATCACCGGCACTTTGGCGAGCGAATGTTCGCGCACCTTGTAATTGATCTTTTCATTCCGCAGGTCCGATTCCACCCGCATGCCGGCGGCCCGGCAGGCCGCCACGACTTCCTGTGCGTATTCATCGCCATCAGACGTGATGGTCGCGACGACAACCTGCACCGGCGACAGCCATAACGGCATCCGCCCTGCGTAATGTTCGATCAGCACGCCGATAAAGCGTTCGAACGATCCCAGAATTGCGCGATGCAGCATGACCGGGCGATGCCGCGCGCTGTCTTCGCCGATATAGGACGCATCCAGCCGCTCCGGCAGGACGAAATCGACCTGCAGCGTGCCGCATTGCCATTCCCGGCCGATCGTATCGCGCAGCACGAATTCTAGCTTCGGACCGTAGAACGCGCCTTCGCCGGGATTCAGCGTGTATTTCAGCCCCGCCGCTTCCGTCGCCTCGGTCAATGCCTTTTCGGCCCGGTCCCAGGTCGCGTCATCGCCGGCGCGGACTTCCGGCCGGTCCGAAAACTTGACCGCGACATCGTCAAAACCGAAATCGCGATAGACCGACAGCAGCAATTCGCAGAACCGCTCGGTTTCGGCGACGATCTGGTCTTCGGTGCAGAAGATATGCGCATCGTCCTGAGTGAAGGCGCGCACGCGCATGATGCCGTGCAGCGCGCCAGACGGCTCGTTGCGGTGGCAGGACCCGAACTCGGCCATGCGAATCGGCAGGTCGCGATAGCTTTTAAGCCCCTGGCGGAAAATCTGCACGTGGCAGGGGCAGTTCATCGGCTTCAGCGCCAGCACTTTTTCATGCTCATCTTCAACGGTGAACATGTGCTCCCGGAATTTCTCCCAGTGCCCCGACCGTTCCCACAGGGTGCGGTCGACAAGCTGCGGCGTTTTCACCTCGCCATAGCCGCCCTTTTCCAGCCGGCGGCGCATGTATTCCTCGCAGGTCCGGTAAAGCGCCCAGCCCTTCGGGTGCCAGAACACGCTGCCGACGGCTTCTTCCTGGATATGGAACAGGTCCATTTCGCGGCCCAGCCGACGGTGATCCCGCTTTTCCGCCTCTTCCAGGCGGTGCAGATAAGCGTTGAGTTCCCTCTCCGTACGCCAGCAGGTGCCGTAGATGCGTTGCAACTGCGGGTTCTTCGGATCGCCGCGCCAATAGGCGCCTGCCAGCTTCATCAGCTTGAACGCCTTGCCCAGCCGTCCCGTCGAAGGCAGATGCGGCCCGGCGCACAGATCGACCCAGTTGCCCTGGCGGTACAGGGATATTTCCGCATCCTCCGGCAGGTTGCCGACATGTTCGGCCTTGAAGGTTTCGCCGATGCTTTCGAAAAATTTCGTGGCGTCGGCGCGCGACCAGACCTCGCGCGAGATCGCCTCGTCACGTTCGACGATTTCCGCCATCCGTTTTTCGATAGCCTGGAAATCATCGGTCGAGAAGGGTTCCGCCCGATGGAAGTCGTAATAGAACCCGTCCTCAATCGACGGGCCGAAGGTGATCTGCGTGCCGGGATACAGTTCCTGGACGGCTTCCGCCAGGACATGGGCGCAGTCGTGGCGCAGCAATTCCAGCCCTGCATCGCTGTCGCGGGTCACGATTTCCACGCGCGCATCCCGGTCGATCACATGGGTCAGGTCCCGTTCGGTTCCGTCCACCCGTACCATGACCGCCGCCTTGGCCAGGCCCGGTCCGATCGATGCCGCCAGTTCGGCGCCTGTAATTGCGCCGTCGAACTGGCGGACGCTCTCGTCGGGAAGTGTAATCGCTACCATGGTTCTTTCCGTTTCCAGTCTCTGCCGCCGCGCGGCGCACACCTACTAACGCAAGCGTATTGCGGCTTCAACCTCCGCGATTTCCAGATCGGCCAGATTGTCGCGCCGCAGGATCGCGACCGACGCCCCGCGCGGCGCGCATAATGCAGAATCTGACGCCGATGAAAACAGCACCAGCGTAGGGCAACCCGCCGCCGCAACAAGATGCATCGGCCCGTTGTCGTTACCGACCGCCCCCGCCGCTTCGCGGGCAAGACTGGCCAGGTCGAACAGCGACGTGCGGCCCGTCAGATTGACCGCCTGCGCGCAGGCGGCGGCAATTTCGGCATTCCGCTGCGCTTCCGCGCCCGTTCCGATCAGCACCGGCTGATATCCCCTGTCCACCAAGCCGTTTGCCAATGCGGCATATCCCGCAATGGGCCAACGCTTGGCGGGCCGATGCGCGGATCCACCGGGCACCAGAAGCACGAACGGCCTGTCCAGTCCGAGCGCCGCAATATCGCCCCCGGCCCAATCCAGTTCCGGCAACGCGACATCGTCGATACCGGCTGCCGCCAGTTGTTCACGCTGGCGGTCGACTGTATGCAGGAAATCACGCTTCGGGTTCAGATGCGGGTGCGAGCAGCCCCGGGCGATGCCGCTCCATTCGGGTTTCGGTTCTGCAAGCAGCCGGTAATAGAAGCCGGACCGATCCATGGTCTGCAAATCGTAGACCCGGCCAAATCCGGCCTCGGCAAACCG
>JAQCHR010000083.1 GCA_027619655.1 Pseudomonadota bacterium | reverse complement strand
CCCCGCCCCGCAGCTCGCGGCGGGCGATGCGCCACGCGTTTATCACGCGGTTACTCTGTCGGCGCCGATCAGGCCATCCTGAAGATCGATCAGGCGCCCGCATCTTTCGGCAAGCGCCGGGTTATGCGTGATCAGCATCAATGTTGCGCCATGATCCGCGCGCAGCGAAAACAGCAGATCGATAACCGATTCGCCGGTGCTGCCGTCCAGGTTTCCGGTCGGCTCATCCGCGAGGATCAGCCGCGGCTCGGCGACAATGGCGCGGGCCAGCGCAACGCGCTGCTGCTCGCCGCCGGAAAGTTGGCCCGGATAATGGGTCAGACGATGGTCTAGCCCGACCGAGCCGAGCGCGGCGCGGGCGCGGTCGAAGGCATTGTCCATACCGGCCAGTTCGACCGGGATGGCGACGTTTTCCATCGCGTTCATGGTCGGTATGAGATGGAAATTCTGGAACACGATGCCGATATTGTCGCGCCGGAACCGGGCGAGGCCGTCTTCGTCCAGGGTCGCGAGATCATGCCCGGCGACTTCGATTTTCCCACTGGTCTGGCGCTCCAGCCCGCCGATCAGCATCATCATCGAAGTCTTGCCCGATCCTGACGGTCCGACCACGCTGACCGTCTCGCCGGCGGTGAATTCGAGATTAATGCCCTTCAGGATGTTGACGGAACCGGCTTCACTGTCCAGCTTAAGCTCAACACCCTCCAGGAGAACCATGGGTTCCCGTATGCCATTATCGTCTTTCATAATACTCCGCAGATGCTGCGATGGGGGGGCAAGACCCCTTGGATATAGCGCGTTTACGCGGGTTCTCAAGCATTGGATCGCGGTAATCGTCTCGGTCGCCGCGCTTTACGTGCCCGCAACGACCGCCGCCGCACCCGGAACCGGGCCCCGGCTGATGGTTCTCGGCGACAGCCTGACGGCCGGCTACGGCCTGCCTGCCGCCGATGCGTTTCCCGTCCGGCTGCAGACGGCGTTGCGGAAAGGCGGTATTCCCGCGACCGTGATCAATGCCGGCGTTTCCGGCGATACCACCGCGGGCGGGCTGGCGCGGATCGCCTGGGCGCTGGCGGACAGGCCGACCCATGCGATCGTCGAGCTGGGCGCAAACGATGCGCTGCGCGGGATCGACCCCGCGACAACGCGGCGGAATCTGGATGTCATCGTCGCCAGGCTGCAATCGGCGGGTATCACGGTCATGCTCGCCGGCATGTACGCGCCGCCGAACTGGGGCAAGGAATACGAGGCCGATTTCCGCAGCATTTATCCCGACCTGGCCAAAAAATACGGAATCGGGCTATATCCGTTTTTTCTCGAAGGCGTCGCGGCCCGGCGGGACCTGAACCAGCCGGACGGTATTCATCCCAACGCAGAGGGTGTCGCGGTGATCGTCGAGCGAATCCTGCCCCATGTGCGCCGCCTGCTCGGCGCGAAGGAGTGAAGATGGAAACCGCCACACAGACTTTCCGGGTGGGTCATGCCGCCGATGCCGATTGGGAAACGCTGGTGCGGACGGTCGTCGTCCAGATCGGCGATGTGCCGACAGGGGCCAATCTCGGCTTTGTCTATGTCACCGACACGCTCGACGGCGATCTGCCGCTGATCGCGGACAAGCTTCGCGACGCGACCGGTGTGGAACACTGGGTCGGCACGGTCGGTTTCGGCGTGATGGTGGGCGGGCGCGAATATTTCGAAACACCTGCCCTGGTCGCGATGCTGGGGGTTCTGCCGGATGACGCGTTCCGGATCCTGCCGACGGTGGAAAGACCGGGCGACGAGCTGCCCGACAACATCATGAACTGGGCCGGCCGCGCCAACCCGATGCTCGGGGTCGTCCATGCCGATCCGCGCAATGCCTATATCGGCGATATCCTGAATTCGATCACCGACGATACGAACGCCCTGCTGGTGGGCGGGCTGACCGCGTCGCGCGGCAAGCAGGCGCAGATCGCCGACGGCTTGACCGAAGGCGGCGTGTCGGGCGTGTTGTTCGGCGACGATCTTGCGGTGGTCACCGGGCTCAGCCAGGCGTGTTCGCCCGTCGGCGCGATCCACAAGGTGACCAAGGCGCGCGAAAACATCCTGATGGAGCTTGACGGCCGGCCGGCGCTGGACGTGTTTCGCGAAGATATCGGCGAGGTGCTGTCGCGCAACCTGGAACGCATCGCCGGGTTTATCCATGCCGCCCTGCCGATTGCGGCCGACGAAAACGGCGATGACGCGGGCGATTACCTGGTGCGCAACGTAGTGGGCATCGATCCCGACAGCAAGCTGGTCGCGATCGGCGAACGCATCGCCGAGGGCGACCGGGTGATGTTCGTCCGCCGCGACGGCGCCGCCGCGAAGGAAGATCTCGACCGCATGCTGGCCGACGTGACCGGCCGCGCCGGGCGCACCGCGAAGGCGGCGCTGTATTATTCCTGCGTCGCCCGGGGCCCCAATCTGTTCGGCCCGGATTCGGAAGAACTCAAAGCCGTGCAGGCGGCGATCGGCGACGATGTGCCGCTGGTCGGGTTTTTCGCCAATGGCGAAATTTCGAAGAACCGGCTGTACGGCTATACCGGCGTGCTGACGCTGATCCTTTAGGGCCGATGCAGTCAGACGATGGCGGGTCAGCCGGATTTCTACGGAAATTTCCTCAATTTTCTTCCCCGGGCGCCGGCCCGGGGACGCAACTGGAAGGATAGGGCCGATCCGGATCCGGTCGGCATGTCCTTGTCGCCCCAACCCGGCCGATCGTTCCGATGATCCGGCTGTTCGCCGCCCTTGCCCTGCCCGACGATCTGCGCGCCCGGCTTGCCGGGATGCAGGGCCGGATCGACGGTGCGCGCTGGGTGGCGCCGGAAAACATGCATATCACGCTGCGCTTTATCGGCGAGGTGTCCGAAGCGGTCGCCGGCGATATCGTCGAGGCGCTGGAAGACCTGCGTTGTCCCGGCTTTCCGGTGACGCTGACCGGCGCCGGGCGGTTCGGCAGCGGCGACAGGACCCGGGCGATCTGGGTCGGCGTCGAGCGGACGCCCGAAATCGTCGGTCTGCATGCCCGGATCGATCGGGCGCTGATCCGCATCGGGCTGGCGCCCGAAGGCCGCAAATACATCCCGCATATGACGCTTGCCCGGTTCGGCGGGGGTGGGAGCAGGGGCAGCGGAGGCCGAAACGGCGGGCGCGGCCGGCGCGCCGACGGATTGCCCGACAGGCGCGTGCTGCAGTGGCTCGAAGCCCATGGCGGGTTCTTCGCCCTGCCGTTCGAGGCGCGGGCTTTCGTGCTGTATGAGAGCCATCTCGGGCGCAACGGGCCGCACTATGCGCCGGTCGCCGAGTTTCCGCTTTTACGACGTTTCATCTGTTGACGGCACCAGCCGACTCCCCACTCCTCCTTCGCGGCCACCCATAAGGATAATCCCTTGGCTGGCCGCGAGGGGGAGTGCGCCGGCGCGATTACGCGCAAGCGGAAATTGCCTCACGCACGCAATCCTTCGAACAGCGCGCGGAAACTTTTTTCCAGCGCATCTATCCGGTAGCGCCCGCCGCCGAGGCCGAGCGCCGCCTCGTTGAACGCCGCGCCCAGCATGTTGGTGATCTCGTCCAGGGGCAGAGGACGCAAAACGCCCGCCCTCATCCCGGCTTCCAGCCCCTCGCGCAGGGTTGCACCCGCGAAGCGGTCGTCGATCTCGCGCCAGTCGTCCCAGCCGAGGGCGGCCGGCCCGTCGACAAAGACGATCCGGTTGGTGCCGGCATCGGTCGCGGCGGCGAGAAATGCCTTTGTGCCTGCCATCAGTGCCTCGACAGGGTCGTCCGCCAGCGGTCCCGAATCGCGGTTAATCCGTGCGGCCAGCGCCTCCTCCTCCGCCTCCAGCACGGCGCGGAATAAATCGCGCTTGTCGGCAAAATGATAATACAGCGCGCCGCGGGTGACCCCGGCGGCGGTCACGATTTCGGGCGTGCCGGTTTCGGCGAATCCCTTTTCGGCAAACAGGGTTCGCGCCGATGCCAGCAGGGCGGCGCGGGTTTCCGCGTGGCGCTGGGCATTGGTGCGCCGCGTTGCTCCGCGTCTGGATTTTTCGGTGTCAGCCATAAAGCCATTTGACATACGTACAGTCTGTATGTAAATAGAATTCACAAACATACATATTGTATATTTATGGCGCGGAAGAAGGATCAAGCCAATGAAGCCCATCAGTTCTTACCCCGTGATCGCCTGCGAAAACGTGGCCGAGACGGCCGGGTTCTATATCGATTATTTCGCTTTCCGGCCCGTGTTCGAGTCCGATTGGTACGTGCATCTTCGGTCGGCGAGCGTCGAGACGGTCAATCTCGCGATCATGGATTGCCGCCACGAGACCATCCCCGAGGGCTACCGCAAACCGGTCCAGGGGCTATTGATCAACTTCGAGATCGACGATGTCGACGGCGAATACGACCGGGTGAAAAGCGCCGGGCTTCCGATCCTCCAGCCGCTGCGGTCGGAGGATTTCGGCCAGCGCCATTTCATCACCCGCGATCCTGCCGGGGTGATGGTCGACGTTATCAAGGTGATCCCGCCCGGCACCGAATTCGCCGCCCAGTACCGGGACGGCGGTGCGGGTTAACCGGGAGACCCAAGGCATCAGGCCGAGGGCTTGCTTTCGGCGAAGGTCGGGTGGGTGGCGTTGAAGCCGTCGAGCCAGGCGACCAGGGCCGGGAACTCGGGACGCCAGTCGTATTGTTCGCGGAAATCGATGTATTCCAGCGCGCAGGCCAGCCCGATCCCGCCGATTGTCAGCGGGTCGGCCGCCGGCGGCTTCGCCGCCATCGCCGCCAGGCCGCGGCCGATCTTGCCGCGCTGGAAATCGAGCCACGGTTCGTAGGGCGTCTGGTCCGGGCGGTAGCGGCCTTCATAGGTGACCAGCAGGGCAGCCTCGAGAATGCCGTCCGCCATGGCGGCATAGCGCAGCGCGTCGAAGCGCGGGCCGGTTTCGGTCGGGATGATCTTGCCGCCGCCGGCCAGCATGTCGAGAAATTCCAGGATCACCCGGCTGTCGAACAGTGCAGTGCCGTCCTCGACGATCAGCGCCGGCACCTTGGCCAGCGGGTTGAGCAGGCGTAGCGAGTCCTCGTCATCGGGCACGCCGATATCGATCCGGTCCGACAGGCCGAGATAGCGGATCGCGAAGGTGCCCTTGCGGCCGAAAGGCGACGGGCCGCGCAACAGTAATTTCATGGTCATCTCGCTTCTCCGTGTCGGATTTCGCCGCTGTGTCTAAGGTTCGTATCTTTGTCATTCGCCGGGCGCGGAAGGTCAAGTGCCGGTGGTGCGGCGGGCACCTGATTCGGCTACACTCGATCCGGCTGCGAAACGAAAATATGTATTTCTCCACGTGCGTGGAGAGGGCCCGAACGGGAGACAAAAACCCAATGCCCGTCTTTCTCAATCAGGACGATGCGCTTTCCCTGTGGCGCGATGCGCTGAGCGCCAGCGTGCGCGGCGACGGGCCGGATCTGTCGGCACGCCAGATGGCGATCCTGCTGACGGTCTATACGATGCCGCCGCCGCACACGGTGCGCGGCCTGTCCGAGACCCTGAATATCTCCAAGCCGGCGATTTCCCGCGCGCTCGACCGGCTCGGCCAGCTCGGTTTCTCGCGCCGCCGCCGCGACGATTACGACCGCCGCAGCATCGAAGTTCAGCGCACCGTCAAGGGCGCGGTCTTCCTGTCGGAATTCGCCGACCAGGTGTCCGGCGCCGGGCAGGAACTCAACAGCCCGACGCCTTTTGAGGCCGGCACCCCGCCCCAGGCCCCGCTGGACGGCGAAGACTTCTGAAGACGGCCGAAACCCCGGATGGGGTGCCCTGGTATGTCGGAATATTTTACAGTTTTCGATAAAGCCCGGGCGAATACAAAATTAATACATTGATTTTTAACGAAAAACGAAACTGGCACGCTTTTTGCCTATCTTCACGCAACATTTCGAAACGTCGTTAAACAAAATGCAAAATGGGGCCAGTAACATGGGTATATTCAGCAAGTTTTCCACACTCATCGCCGCACCGATCGTTTCGCTCGGTCTGCTGGTTGCGGCGCCGGCGCAGGACGCCAGCGCCGCCGCCATCGATGTCATGGTCGTGGTTGACGAATCCGGTTCGATGTCCGGCGAACATGCCTGGCTGCCCGGCATGATCAGCTCGCTCGACACGGCGCTGAGCAGCCTGGGGATTACCGGGAATTACGGCCTGGTCGGTTTCGGCCAGGGTTCGGGCAGCGGCGCCCCCCGCGTCGTCAACAATTTCACGACGGCCGCGGCCTTCGGCACGGCGGCGTCGGGCCTGCTGACCAACGGCAGCTTCGAAGACGGATATGACGGGATCGATTTCGGTTTCAGCAACCTGACATTCGGCACCAACGGCGCGACGGCGACCAATGTCATCCTGGTGACCGATGAAGACCGCGATATTCGCAACGGCGCATTGACGCTCGCATCGACGCTTGCTCTGCTGACCAATAACAATGCGCTCCTGAATGCAGTCGTCCAGAACCCCTATACCAGCGACAACAACACCTCAGGCGTTCTCGGGGTGGATTCCAGCGGTGCGGCCTATGTCGCCGACGGCTCGGGCGGCTTCACCACGGATACCGGCGGCACGGTCGGCAACGGTGCGGGTAACACGGAAACGGATTACGCCAATCTCGCCCTGACCAATGGCGGCGCCACGTGGAACCTGGATCTTTTGCGGGTCGGCGGCGCGACGGCTGATTCCTTCACGGCTGCTTTCGTGGCGATCAAGGTCCAGGAAATCCAGGAACAGATCCCGGTGCCTGCGCCCGGCATGCTGATCATCTTCGGTCTCGGTGTCGCGGGTCTCGCGATGCGCCGCCGGGTTGTTGCCTGATCCTTTAAGACGACCCCTCCTTCAAGCGGCGGTCCCCGAGATATCGGGGGCCGCCGTTTTCGTTGGGGGAAGTCCCGTCAGGCCGGCGCGTTCCCAGGACGGGTCGGCGAAGAACCGGTCAATTTTTCCGTCCCGGCGCTGGCGGCGAAGGATGCGATCCCCGCCTCCGGCTTTGCCGAATTCTGCGTTTTCAACGATCCAAAATATTGTCATCCCGGACTTGTTCGGGGGTGACAACGGCAAAGAGGCCGGAACCAGAAGAGCGAATCGGAATACGGACCGGAACCTACGTTCCGACCGTATCGGTCTTCACCGCTTCGATGTCGAAGGCCGCCGCCATCAGGGCTTTGGTGTATTCCTCGGCCGGGTTGTCGAAAATCCGGTCCGCCGGGCCCTGCTCCACCATCTTACCGTCCTTCATGACGATCAGCTCGTCGGCCAGCGCGCGGACGACCTTGAGATCGTGGCTGATAAACAGATAGGCGAGATCGTGCTTGTCCTGGAGGTCGCGGAGCAGGTCGACGATCTGCGCCTGGACCGACATGTCGAGCGCCGATGTCGGCTCGTCGAGGACGATGAATTTCGGCTTCAGCACGATGGCGCGGGCAATGGCGATGCGCTGGCGCTGGCCGCCCGAAAATTCGTGGGGATAGCGGTCCTGCGCTTCCGGCGGCAGCCCGACTTCGGTCAGGGCGTTGGCGATGACGGCACGGCGTTCGTCATAGGTTGCGCCGGCCAGGTTATGCAGCCGCAGGCCTTCCTCGATGATCTGGCCGACCGACATGCGCGGCGACAGCGACGAGAACGGGTCCTGGAACACGACCTGCATCTGCTTGCGCAGCGGGCGCATCTGTTTGAAGCCGTAGCCGTCGATGCGAATGCCGTTAAACGCGATCGGGCCTTCGCTGCGTTCCAGCCGCAGCAATCCCATCGCCAGCGTCGTCTTGCCCGACCCGGATTCGCCGACGACCCCGACCGTGTGGCCTGCGCGCACCGTCACATCGACCCCGTCGACCGCCTTCACATGGCCGACAACCCGCCGCAGGATGCCCTTCCTGATGGGAAACCATATCCGCAGGTTTTCGACTTCCATTACCGGTTTCGCGTCGTCGCGCGCGGGCAGGGGATTGCCTTTGGGCTCCGCCGCCAGCAGCATCTTCGTGTAGTCGTGCTGCGGCGTGTTGAACAGTTTTTCGGTCTCGGCGATTTCGACCAGTTCTCCGTCCTTCATCACGCAGACCCGGTGCGCGACCTTGCGCACGATTCCGAGATCGTGGGTGATCAGCAGGATCGACATGCCGCGCTTCGCCTGGATGTCGCGCAGCAGCGCGATGATCTGGGCCTGGATGGTCACGTCGAGCGCGGTCGTCGGCTCGTCCGCGATCAGCAGGTCGGGGTCGTTCGACAGCGCCATCGCGATCATCACGCGCTGGCGCTGGCCGCCCGACAGCTGGTGCGGATACGCGGACAGGCGGTCTTCCACATTGGGCAGTCCGACCTCTTTCAGAAGCTCGACGATCCGCGCCCGCGCCGCATCCTTTTCCATCTTCTTGTGCACGAACAGAATCTCGCCCAGCTGCTTTTCGATGGTGTGCAGCGGGTTCAGCGACGTCAGCGGTTCCTGGAAAACGATGGCGATGCGGTCGCCGCGGATTTTCTGCATTGTTTCGGCCGGCGCCCCGACAAGTTCCCGATCCAGCAGCTTGATCGAGCCCGTCGGGTGATGCGCCGTCGGATAGGGCAGAAGCTGCAGGATCGACAGCGCGGTCACGGATTTCCCCGACCCGGATTCGCCGACCAGGGCAACGGTTTCGCCGCGCCCGATATCGAAAGACACGTTGCGGACCACGCGGGTCTCGCGTTCGCGCTGCCCGAACGAGACCGACAGATCGTCTATCCTGATCAGCGGGCCGGTGGTTGCCCGCTCGTTCATTGTCCGCTCAGTCATTAAACGTCTTTCTGGGATCGAAGGCGTCGCGCACGGCTTCGCCGACGAAGATCAGCAGGATCAGCGTCATCGAGATGCTGATCGTCGACGTCAGGCCGAGCCATGGCGCCTGCAGGTTGGACTTGCCCTGTTGCAGCAATTCGCCGAGCGACGGCGAGCCCGGCGGCAGGCCGAGACCGAGAAAGTCGAGCGCCGTCAGGCTGGTGATCGATCCGGTCAGGATCAGCGGCATGAAGGTCAGGGTCGCGACCATGGCATTGGGCAGCACGTGGCGGAACATGATGGTCACGTTGCCGACCCCCAGCGCGCGGGCGGCTTTGACGAATTCGAAATTGCGGGCGCGCAGGAACTCGGCGCGCACCACGCCGACCAGCGATGTCCATTCGAACAGCAGCAGGATGAACAACAATGTCCAGAAGCCCGGGATGATGACGCTCGACAGGATAATCAGGATGTAGAGCCGCGGCAGTCCGCCCCATATCTCGATAAAGCGCTGGAAGATCAGGTCCAGCCAGCCGCCGAAATAGCCCTGGAAAGCGCCCGCGACAATGCCGATGACCGATCCGACGATGGTCAGGATCAACCCGAACAGCACCGAGATGCGAAAGCCGTAGATGACCCGGGCGACCACGTCGCGCCCCTGGTCGTCGGTGCCCAGCCAGTTGTCGCGCGACGGCGGTGCCGGCGCCGGTACCTTGAGGTTCAGGTTGACCGTGTTGTAGCTGTACCGGATCGGCGGCCAGATCATCCAGCCGCCCTTTCCGGTGATCAGGTCCTGCACGTCAGGCTCCCGGTATTCGGCCGCGGTCTCGAAATCGCCGCCGAACACGGTTTCGGCATAGGTGTTCAGCACCGGCGTATACAGCGATCCCTCGTACCAGACGGCGAGCGGGCGGTCGTTGGCGATGAATTCGGCGGGCAGGGTGCCGAGGAACAGGACCAGGAACAGCCACAACGACCAGCGCCCCCGCCGGTTGCGGCTGAAATTGGCCAGCCGCCGCGCGTTCAGCGGCGAAATCCGCATGCCGAGAAAACGCGGGTTCACGACGGCGCTGGACGCGGTATCAGCCATTGCGCCCCTCGAAATCGATCCGCGGGTCGATGATCGTGTACATCAGATCGCCGACCAGGTTCATCACCAGGCCGAGCAGCGTGAAGAAATAGACGGTCGCGAACATGATCGGGTAATCGCGCTTGATCGCTGCCTCGAAGCCGAGCAGGCCGAGCCCGTCGAGCGAGAAGATAATCTCGATCAGCATGGCGCCGGTAAACAGGATGCCGATAAAGGCGCTCGGGAATCCGGCGATGACGATCAGCATCGCGTTGCGGAACACGTGGCCGTACATCACGCGGCGTTCGCTCAGGCCCTTGGCGCGCGCGGTCTGGACATAGAGCATGTTGATCTGGTCGAGATAGGAATTCTTGGTCAGCATGGTCAGCGACAGGAATCCGCCGAGCACCAGCGCCGTGATCGGCAGCACCAGATGCCACAGATAATCGAGCACCTGGCCGGCCAATGACAGTTCG
>JAQCHR010000082.1 GCA_027619655.1 Pseudomonadota bacterium | reverse complement strand
ATTTCCGCCTTGATGCCGAAGGCGCCGGCGGGACCGGTATGCTTGAAGACCTTGCGGAAGCTGTCCTTCGTATGCGCATCGGTGACAAGACGGGCGGCGAGCGCAAGGTCCAGCCTGTTCTCCAGATAGGCCACCGCAAGAATTGCGGCGCCTCTGTCTGACTGCCGCTGCAACTCTTCGGCAATCGGCAGGTCTGCTTCTTCTTTCATTGCCATCGCGCGTATCCGTTTCAGGCGTATTTTCACATCCGGTGTATCAGGTTCACCGCGCGCCGGGCAGGCCCCGCCCGCCCCGCTACAGGTCCCGGTCCCGAACAACGCGCAGCGCCAGGATATCGCTGTTGGTGGTGATGATCGGTGATGGGTCGATCCGCACCGAGGCGCCGGCATAGGTCCCAGCCACGGAAAACGTGCCAACCTGCACATTGCGGCCATCGATCTTCGGCAGCGGGAAAAACGACTGGTATATCTGGTCCCGGGATTCGAACCCGCCCGCCGTTTCGGTGACCAGATCGTTATTCCGGTCGAAAATCGCGATATTGTGCCCGCAACGGCCGACGATCGGCTTCTGCACGTAGCCGCTGGCGATGAGGTCCGCCGTCAGTTCATATTGCGAATTCAGCAGGTAGCGGTTGTTGGGATACATTGCGCTGAGGACCGGCAGGATCGCCTTGTTGCTGGGGATCAGGGTCCAGAGCGGCTCGAACACCATGACTTCACGGCGTAGCAGCACGTCGACCAGGCGCGGCGGCGCGGCCATCCGTTCCGCCCGCCTCATACGGCCCTTCTCATTGTCTTCGGCAATTTCCGCGCGCAGTTCGTCCAGCGCCGTTTCCCAGGCCCAGGTCTTCCAGACCCATTTGATGCGTACGCCATCGGAATCGACGACCCAACCCTTGTCGTCCCAGCCAAGACCGGTGAGACCGGTGATGATCTTGCACCGGATACCCGCCTTTTCCACCGCGGATTTCATATACAGCGCGTGGTAGGTTTCCTCCAGATCGCTGTCCTGCATGATATGCAGCACATCGTTCACGCCGCTTTTCTTCCAGGCGGAAACCAAATCGCCGAACAGGGCGTCGCCGGGACAGCCGCCGTCATCGCAGCCGAAATGTTCGGCCCACATGCTCTGGATCTTGCCGCACTCCAGGTGGCAGGACGCGGAATCGGCATTGTATTCATAGAGCTTCACGCCCCGTTCGGAGACCGAAAAATCCATCCGGCCGGTGATCATCTGGTTGCGGCGATTGTCCCAGGACTGGTGGATGCGCGGCCATAATTCCTCGGGCAGGTTGAACTTGCGGAGCAGCGCATCGTCCTGCAGCACATAATTGGTGGCGTGCATGAACATGTTGTGCAGTTCATTCGTCGCGCGCTTGACTTCCTTCAGCGCCGATTCCGAGATACGGAAATACCGGTAGGCGTCGGCATCGTCGCTGGCCAGCTTGCTGCCCCCCATCATCTCGACATAGGCGGCCTCTTCCGGGTTGGCGATGTTCAGCTAGGTTTCGTCCGCCTGTCCGTTTTTCGCCACTTCCCGGGACTGCAGGTTGAACACCCGGGGATCGACATCGGCAATCCGTTCCGAGTGACTGTCATCCGTGGTCTGGATGACCCAGCCGAGGATTTCCGTATCGTGATAGGAACAGGCGATCCAGTAGCCGCCGTCATCGGCGATCCTTGTGTTCAGTTCGCGCGAAAATGTTCGGCCTTCGGGCCAGACCGCGTGATCGACATTCTGTTCGATAAAACGGATGCGGTCGGGAAACACCTCGGTCACCACGGCAACATGGCCGGTAACATCGAAGGTTCCGCCCTCGCTCCAGATCAGCAGCGATCCCGGTTCCGGGTGCCGTTTCGATCCATTGCGGAAGGAATGCAGCGGCAGCAACGTGCCATCCTTCACGACCCGGACATGCCGCAACTGGAAAACATCGTAGGCCATCGCGATATCGTCGAAGATGTAGCCCTTGTTCAGGAACATCCAGCGCCGCGCCAGTTCAACGCATTGCCATTTATGGCCCATGAAGACGCCGTCGACGTGGTGGCGGTAAGCCTGGCGGTTCGGAAGCTCCTTCCGGTCGGCAGTGGCGTAATCGGACGAGTAGACCGGGACATTCCCCGGGCCGATTCCCAGCACAGTACCGAACCGGGCAGGCGCCCGCGGCTTCTGTTCAGTCTTCATTGTGTTGAATTCCACCCTGATATGCGACACGGCCAAACACCAACAGTCCGTAAAACCGAATATGGTGCGTTACGGAAAGCCAATCAATAATCGTACATCGGCTAATAATTCGATACCAAAACCGCGAAAGCCCGTGCCGGCCGGGTCAGTGGCGATGTTGCCCGGTTTCAGGACTGTCATAGCCCCGCAGGCGCCGGTAGGTAACAATCTGGTGTTTCGACAGTAGCGGCAGCGTTTTCAGGTGTGTTTCCAGATGCACCAGCCGCAGACGTCCTTTCAGCTCCGCCGCCTGCCGCACGAGATCCGCAAGCGTATCCGGCGCAATCATGCCGCTGCCGAATGCCGCATCCAGCGCGCGTTCCGCCATGACATATTCGGCCCCCAACGCGATGGCGCTTTGCCGCATCCGCTCGAACAGCGCTTCGATCTCGGCTACCTGGCTGTCGCTCAGGTTCAGCTTGTCCTTGAATTCCAGCAGATGCGCGGGACCCGGGTAGCCGTTGAGTTCAGCCGGTTTCGCGAATCCCCAGCCGCGCCCGGCCAGCAGGTCTTCGACATCCGCAGCGGAAAGCGCCTTGATCGCACGGCGGTCCTGTCCGGCATAGGGCGTATCCACGCCGCCCGACGCCAGCGCCGGCATGATCACGAGACAGAGCAAACCCAGCACAGCAACAATCCGTTTCATCGCCAAGCATCCCTGTAAATTACACCTATGCAGACTTTAATCTTTCCCCTTGCAGGAAGGTCAACAGCGGCGGTTGCAGGACCGATGGGAATTCCGGGGAGCAAAATCGGCGGTCCACCCCTATATTTGAGGGACAGCGCCACAGTTTGCGGGAACCCCGGAACATGAAAGCGATGGCAACATGTTAAAGAGCCCGGCTCCCTGGCGCGGGGATGACAGCAATGGCGGCGGAAGGCCCCGGGTTTTCTGGTTTCTCGTCATCGCCGTTATCGGACTGGTCGGGTTGCTGGCCTGGCGGTTTCCCTATGCGCTTTCCGATTCCCGCGACTGGATGAACCTGATCTACCTTGTGGCAGTCCTCATCATCGTGGCCGGCGGGGTCTTCCACCACGGATTCCGCGCCCGCCAGTCGATTCGCCACGCCGCCATCTGGATCGGCCTGGCCTGTGTTATCGGGCTCGGTTACAGCAACCGGTTCGAATTCGCTGCGCTGGGAAACCGGTTTCTGGGTGAGCTGGTGCCGGGAATGGGCGTCGAGGGTGAAGGCGGCGAGGTTATGTTCCGGGCCGGCGCCGGCGGTCATTTCCAGGTCGAGGCTCTGGTCGACGGGGTTCCTGTGCGTTTCCTGGTGGATACCGGCGCCAGCGACGTCGTGCTCTCGCCGCGCGACGCCGCACGCATCGGCTTCGATCCGGCCGCTCTGGAATTTTCGAAAACCTACCGGACGGCAAACGGCGCGGTGCAGGCCGCGCCCGTCACCCTCAGCGCCATCGAAATCGGGCCCGTCGTCATCCGAAGCGTTTCGGCGGCGGTCAACGGTGCGCCACTGGACGAATCGCTCCTGGGCATGTCGTTCCTGGACCGGCTGACGGGTTATCGAGTGGAAAACGGTACCCTGACCCTGCGGCAGCAGCGCCGTCGATAGGCGTGGAAATCCCGCCTATAGCACATCAGATTCACATCGGTGTTGGATCGCCAACGGCGATTCCAACCAACCATGATCTGATCTAGTAGCGCGGGTCGTACATGCCTTCGGCAATCGCCTTGCGGATATCCCCGGGTCGCTCGCGCCGAGCCAGCCCCTGCGCATAGGCAGTTTCCGCCACCGCGGTCGCGATATTCAAAGAAACCTTCCGGATATCGGTCATCGGCGGGTAGATCTTCCCCGCGGCCAGATCGGCATCGTCCACTTCCGCCGCCAGCGCCCTGGCCGCCGCCAGGAACATCTCGTCGCTGATCCGCGCCGCCCGGCAGAACAGCGCGCCGGCGCCGACCCCGGGGAAGATATAGACATTGTTCCCCTGGCCGGGGCGAAACGTCGTGCCATCCATCGTGACCGGCGCAAACGGACTGCCACTGGCGAAGATCGCGCGGCCGCCGCTCCGCAGATAGGCCTCCTGGGCGGTGCATTCCGCCTGCGAGGTCGGGTTGGACAGCGCAAAAACTCCCGGTCGTTCCTTGAGTTCGGCCATCAGCCGGATGGCCTCTTCGGTGAACGCGCCATGGGTGCCGGTCGCACCGACGAGGATATCGGGCTGGACCGACCGGATCGCATCAATGAATTTCATCGGTGGATGGTCATGGGCATAGGGCAGGTTATGCGCTGCCAGATCGTTGCGCTGCTGCACGACCAGCCCGTTGATATCCACGAACCAAAGCCGCTTGCGCGCCTCGTCAACACTCAGCCCTTCCGCGACAAGCGCCGGCACCGTCAGGTCAGCGATGCCGGTCGCCGCCGAACCGGCCCCCAGGAACATCACCTTCATATCCTTGATACCGCGGCCGAGCAGCCGGCGGGCGGAATAGAAGCCCGCCAGCACGACCGCCGCGGTGCCCTGTATGTCGTCATTGAACGACAGCAACCTGTCCCGGTAGGTATTCATCAGCTTATAGGCATTGGCGGTCTGGAAATCCTCGAACTGGACCAGCGCGCCGGGAAACCGGTCCTGGATCGCGGCGATGAATTCCGCCACCAGTTCGTCATAGGCCGGGCCGCGCAACCGCTTGCCGCTAACCCCGAGATAAAGCGGATCGCTCGCCAGCGCCTCGTTATCCGTCCCCACATCCAGCATGACCGGCAGGCACTGGCGCGGATGGATTCCGGCACAGGCGACGTACAGCGCCAGCTTGCCGATCGGAATGCCCATGCCGCTGGCGCCCAGATCGCCGAGGCCGAGAATTCGCTCGACATCGGTCACAACGACGATACGCACGTCGTCTTCGGGCCAGTCGTCCAGAATTTCGCGTATCTGTCCGCGATCCGCCGGCGTAACGTAGAAGCCCTTGGTCTGTTGGAAGATATGGGCGAATTCCTTGCAGGCCTGACCGACCGTCGGCGTATAGACGATCGGCAGCAGCTCCTCGATATGATCCAGCAGCGCGCGGTAGAACAGCCGCTCATTGCGGCTCTGCAGGGCATTCAGGAAAATATATTTTTCGATAGCATCCGCCTTGCGGCGGACATTCTCCATTGTCCGGTCAAGCTGGACATCCTGGGTCAGCACCGCGACAGGCAAGAGACCGCGCAGTTTCAGGCGGTCCCGCTCCTCGTCGGTGAAACCCGACGATTTGTTCAGCGCGGGAACGCGCAATACGTCGATCCCTGTTATCTCTCCCCGACCTGGCATGGACAATGCTCCGAAATTTGCAGTGGGGGATTATGACCGCCGGAACCCGCCGCGAAAAGGCTGAAGACGTGAAAACTTCTGGCGCTGCCCCGGCGCGATGCGCTTAAACTACGCGCAGCATTTGAGGGAGCCTGCTACCATGAATTTTTTTGCACCGCGGATGAGCCGCTTCAAGCCATCGCCCAGCCAGATCGCCTCCACCAGGGTACGCGAGTTGCAGGCGGCGGGGCGCGATATCATAAAGCTCACCGCCGGCGAGCCGGATTTCCCGACGCCCGACCACGCCAAGGCGGCGGTGATCGCGCTGATGGACCGGAACGAGATCCACTACACCCCGATCAACGGGCTGCTGGCGATGCGCGAAGCCGCACGGCTGAAATTCCGCCGCGACAACGGGCTGGAATACGGGCTTGACCAGATCGCGGTCGGGTCCGGCACCAAGCAGATCCTGTTCAACGCGCTGATGGCAACCGTTTCCGCGGGCGACGAGGTCATTATTCCAGCGCCCTACTGGGCCTCCTATCCGGACATGGTGCTGCTGGCGGGCGGCACGCCGGTCATCGTGTCCAGCGGCCAGAACAGCCAGTTCAAGATGCGGCCCGAACAATTGGCCGAGGCGATCACGGCGAAAACGAAATGGCTGATCTTCAGTTCGCCCAGCAACCCGACCGGCGCGACCTATTCGGCAGACGAGTTGCGCGGCCTCGCGGCGGTCCTGATGGAACATCCGCATGTCCATGTCCTGTCCGACGATGTCTATGAACGGCTGGTCTTCGACGGCCGCACCTTTGCAACCCTGGCCCAGGTTGAACCGGGCCTGTACGACCGCACCGTCACCTGCAACGGCGTCTCCAAGGCCTATTCGATGACCGGCTGGCGGCTTGGCTTCGCCGGTGGGCCGAAGGAAATCATCGCCAATATGTCCAAGATGCAGTCGCAGAGCACCGCCGGCGCCAGCGCGGTTGCCCAGGCCGCCGCCATTGCCGCGCTTGAAGGACCGCAGGATTATGTCACCAACCGGACCGCCAATCTGAAATACCGGCGCGATATCCTGTTCGAAAAGCTGAATGCGGCAACGGGGCTGAGCTGCGACCTGCCGGAAGGCGCCATGTATATTTTCTGTTCCTGCGCCGGTGCGATGGGAAAGAAAACGCCGGACGGCAAGGTTCTGGAAACCGATACGGATTTCACGATGTATCTTCTTGATACCGTAGGCGTTGCCGTGGTGCAGGGCGAAGCATACGGCATGTCGCCCTATTTCCGCGCCAGTTTCGTTGCGCCGGAAGAAGATCTGGTGCGCGGCGGCGACCTGATTCAGCAAGCCTGCGCCGCACTCCGCTAGCGGTCCCGATATACTTTCGGATCGTAAAGCTGCCGCGGCGGCGTCAGGAAATGGTTCATGTACACGATCCGCGTCACGTCGCCCTTTTCATTCGCAAGGGGCAGCAGCAGCCGGTAATAATGCCGCTGATATCCGCCGATAATCTGTTCGATTTCATGGAACAGCGGCGTCTTCCAGCGCTTGCAGCGCAGGTATTCGACAAAAATCGATTCCGCATGCAGCGGGATCGGTATGTCGCCCAGGCGCTTGCCCGTCAATTCCGCACCCATTCCCGGTATCGGGCTGGCCGGATGGCGGGCCATGATGAAATTACGCGGGTCTTCCGGCGTGGCATCGACCCATGACAAGAACCGGGCATTGGCCTGCGGTACGATTTTGAAAATGTCGAATTCCGCAAAATGCGGTGTTGCATTGGTGCCGCTGCGCAATGTGCTCCAGAAGTAGTACAGCACATCCAGCATCGGGTTTTCGCGTTCCATACTGCCGATACTGTCTATCGAATACATGGTCCGGCGCCGCGCGTCGTCGCCGGATTCACCATGAACCGTTCCAAGGGCTCTCGTCATGGTATCTTCGCCTTGAATTCCCGTCGGTATCCGCACGTCAGCGCTTTCCGTGCCCCAGATAGGGCCGGAAGCCGGTCGGAACCCGTTAATTTGCCTGCATCCCCCCGCACGCCTGAAAGAAAAGCGTGCAGAACCTAATAGTACTACAACCAAAAACGCTTATTTATTATATCACTATCGGCAGATTACGAAAACAGCCTTTTTGGGGCCGCTTGCGTGACGTAAAGCCATTTGACAATATGCGTGCAAAATCAGGAGGCTTGCATGGCAGAAGCGATTCCTTACAAGACCATTTCGTCGATGCCGAAAACGCCGGCAATCGGCACCATGATCGGCAATGTCGATCTGACCGCCAACTTGCCGGACGAAACCATTCGCGAAATTCATGCGGCCCTGATGGCCCATGGCGTCGTCTTTTTTCGCGACCAGGCCATGACGCCCCAGCAGCAGGCTGATTTCGCCCGCCGCTTCGGCCGGTTGCGCATTGCCCAGCGCGCGGCCTTTCTGGTCGATGAAAACGTCCCTGAAATGGCCGTGCTGGAAAACGATGAAGCGCGCCCGCCGAACGTGAACCATTACCATACGGACGGAATCTTCCGTGCCGCTCCCGAATTCGCCTCGATCCTGCGCGGCGTTACGGTGCCCCCGGCCGGCGGCGACACGATCTGGGTCAGCACAAGGGCAGCCTATGAAGCGCTGAGCGACGATATGAAGGCCTATCTGGAAAACAAGTCCGCCTGGAACGATTTCCAGAAACTGCACGGCAGCGCCGCCAAGAAGCGCAGCTGGGAAAACGACAATTTCGAACGCATGGAGCGGATGCGGAAGGCAAATCCGCCGGTGCCGCATCCGATGGTGCGCCGCCATCCGGTAACCGGGCATAAGTCGCTCTACCTCTCCGAAAGCTTCACCACCCATATCGACGGCGTGTCTGCGACGGAAAGCCAGGGCATGCTGGACTTTCTGTTTGCCCATTGCCGCTTACCGGAATTCCAGTGCCGCTTCCACTGGCGGCCCGATTCCGTTGCGATGTGGGACAACCGGTCGACGCTGCATTACGCCGTCGCCGATTACTGGCCGCAGACCCGAATCATGAACAGGGTCACGATCGAGACGGACCTGCTTGGCTCCGGCGAAGCCTGGCCCGAATCCCGGGCCGCCTGACCGGCTCAGGTTCCGGCAAATTCGCGGAATAGCCAGTCGCGGAACGGGGCGGTCTTGGCCTCCACTGCCCTGCCGGGAGCGCGTACGACGTAGTAGGCCGAGCGCTCCGGCAAGATCGCGCCGAACAGGCAGACCAGCCGGCCCGATTTGAGGTCATCCACCGCCAGCGCTGTCTTGCCGATGGCCACGCCCGCACCCGCTACCGCCGCATTCAGCACATCGGCGGAGGTATTGAACCGCAGCCCGAGCGACGCATCGACATTGGCGACGCCATGCTCCGTCAGCCAGGTTTCCCAGTCATAGGCAGGATTGCCGGCCTCATCGCCGCCGATATCATGCAGCAGCGTGAAATAACGCAGGTCCTCCGGTCGGCGCAGGGGCGGATCGGCGTCCAGCAGGCTCGGGCTGCACATCGGCGCCACGGAATTCGCCACCAGCAGTTCCGCTTCAAGGTCCGGATAATCGCCATCGCCGTAATGCACCGCGATATCGACATCGCCGGAACCCAGGTTCGGCAATTCGACATCCGTTGAAATCCGCACGTCGATATCGGGGTGCCGTTTGCGAAAGGTCTGCAGCCGCGGCACCAGCCACTTCATGGCGACCGATGGCGGCACCGATACAGTCAGCACCGGCGTATGTGTCAACGCATGCACCTCATCCATCGACCGCGCCAGCACGCCCAGTGCGGACTGGACGCCCAGCAGCAGGGTCTGTCCCGCCTCGGTCAGCAGCAGCGCCTTCCGGTTCCGGCGGAACAGCGCAATCCCGATCCGGTCTTCCAGATCGCGGATCTGATGGCTGACCGCGGATGGCGTCACGTTCAGTTCATCCGCGGCGCGGCTGAAGTTCAGGAGCCGGGCCGCCGCTTCAAATGTCCGCAAGGCGTTCAGTGGCGGCAAATTCGTGCGCACGGGGGCGGCCTCTCCCAGTAATATGAATGGCGCTCATGGTAGGGTGAAATTTGTTCCTTTGCCAGCATCGTCCAGGACGGGTTAGGTAAGCGGGAAACTGGGCATTATACAGCCATGCACAAGCATTGATCTGAGGCGTATGCCGGTATTAATTGTGAGTGGAATTTGCCAGACAATGTCGGCAATCCATGTCGGGGGCGGCGAAAATGCTGGAATCATGGGCTTGGGTCTATCTGACATTTCTGGCGGCGGGATCGCAGGCGTTGCGAACCGGTGGCCAGAAACATCTGACCCAGCATCTGACGACTTATGGCGTTACGCTCGTGCGGTTCATTTACGGGCTGCCTTTTGCAACCGTCTATCTGGCCGCCATAATTCTGCTGCAGGACGCGACGCTACCCAAATTCCCGGCGATATTCTTCGCATATTGCGTGGCGGGAAGTGTCAGCCAGATCGTTGCTACCATGCTGCTGGTTTATCTGTTCTCGCTGCGTAACTTCGCCGTCGGGACGACCTATGCCCGGACCGAGGCATTCCTGACCGCGGTCGTCGGGGCATTGGCCTTCGGCGCGACAATCAGCCTGCAGGGCTGGCTCGCCATCGGCGTCAGCGTTGCCGGCGTCGTGATGATTACCGTCGTCCGCACGGGACTGGATCAGAGCGGCGGGCTGGCAAGCCGGCTGCTGAAACGGCCCGCGGCGGTCGGTCTTGGCTCCGGACTGGGTTTCGCGCTCGCCGTCCTGTTCATCCGGGAGGCAAGCCTTTCGCTGAAACTGGATACCTACGCATATCCGGCGGCGCTGACGCTCATCACGCTGATTGTCATGCAATGCGTTATGCTGGGCAGCTATGTGTTCGTCACACAGCGCGGCCAGTTCGCCATCATGGCGCAGCAATGGAAAGTCGGGGTCTTTGTCGGCGGCATGAGTACGGCAGGCTCGATCGGCT
>JAQCHR010000081.1 GCA_027619655.1 Pseudomonadota bacterium | reverse complement strand
GGACGACGTTGTTGCCGCCACCGGCGCGCGGCTGATCCTGCCGGACAGCATCGGCACGATCGCCGCCTGACCGGGCTCATTGAAACCGGTCAGTGCGAGGCTTCGGGGCCTGCCGTGATCCGGTGCATGACCCGGCGATACCCGTGATAATCGTTGATCGCCAGATGCTGGACGCTGCGATTGTCCCAAAGCCCCAGGGTTCCTGCCTGCCAGCGGAACCGGCAGGTATGTTCCGGGCGCGCAACATGATGGCGCAGGTAGTCCAGCAGCGGCCGGCTTTCCTCCTCGGTCATGCCCACGATGTTCCGCGTGATGCCGTCATAGCTGATGTAGATCACATTGCGCCCGGTTTCCCGATGCACGCGGATCAGCGGGTGGACCGCCTGCGGCGCCTCTTCCTCCACGGCTTCCACCTTCATCGCGGCGGCGCGAGGCTTTTTCTTGTTATACTGGTTCCGCGTGCTGAGGCCGGCGAGCATCGCCTTCATGCCATCCGAAAGATTGTCATAGGCCAGCGCCGCGTTGGCGAACAGCGTGTCGCCGCCGAAGGGCGGCACTTCCTTGGCGTACAGCATGGTGACGCGGACCGGCGTGTCGGTAAACATCTGGTCGGTATGCCAGCTGTCGCCCAGGTTCGATACGTCGTCCACATCCTTGATGATGGGGAAGACTTCCGGCTGGTCCGGCAGGCCCCGGATGTGGGGATGCAGGTGGATGTCGCCGAACCGCCGCGCGAAGGCGACCTGCTGCGCCGGGGTGATGTCCTGGTCGCGAAAGAAGATGGCGCAGTGATCGAGCAGCGCCTGGTAAATTTCCCCGAAGGTCTGGTCGTCGAGCGGCTGGGCAAGATCGACTCCGGAAACCTCCGCGCCCATTGCGCCTGATATCGGTTGAATATCCAGATGGTTGCTTGCCATGTTGACTGCCTCCCAGCATGTCATCTGTGACGGGCCGCGACTCCCGGTTCAGTACGCGCGGTCGATACAGAAATCGATAAGATTGACGAGTGCCCGCTTGGTTTCCGTTTCCGGAAAAATTCCCAGCGCGTCGCGCGCGATGGAACCGTAATGGCGCGACCGTTCGATGGTGTCGGACAGGGCATTGTATTTGTTCATCAGTGCAATGGCGTGATCCAGGTCGCCATCCTGCTGCTCCATGGTTTCCAGCGTCCGGCGCCAGAAATCCCGCTCCGCTGCCGTGCCGCGCCGCCAGGCGAGCACGACGGGCAGGGTGATCTTGCCTTCGCGGAAATCGTCGCCGATGGTCTTGCCCAGTTGCGCCTGCTCCGCGGAATAGTCCAGCACATCGTCGACAAGCTGGAAGGCGATGCCGAAATTCATGCCGTAGCTTTCCAGCGCCTCGCCTTCCGCCGCGGGGCGCTCGGCCACGACGGCGCCGATTTCGGCGGCGGCGGCAAACAGCTTCGCGGTCTTCGCGCGGATGACGTCCATATAGGCCGCTTCGCTGGTTTCGGTATCGTTGGTGGTCATCAGCTGCATGACCTCGCCCTCGGCAATGGTCGCCGAGGCGTCGGAGAGTATTTTCAGCACGCGCAGGGACCCGTCCTGCACCATGAGCTGGAAGGAGCGCGAAAACAGGAAATCGCCGACCAGCACCGAAGCCTGGTTGCCCCAGACCGCCTTGGCGCTGTCCTGGCCGCGCCGCAGGTCGGAATCGTCGACCACATCGTCATGCAGCAGCGTCGCGGTATGGATGAATTCGACACAGGCGGCGAGGCTGACATGCCGGTCGCCCTGATAGCCGCACAGATCCGCCGCCGCGAGCGTGATCAGGGGGCGCAGCCGTTTCCCGCCGGCGGCGATGATATGGCCCGCAAGTTGCGGAATAAGCGCCACGGGGCTGTCCATCTTGTCGACGATGACCTGGTTGACGCGCTTCAGGTCGTCCGCGACCAGCGTCGTCAGCTGGTCAAGCGCCCGCTTGATGTTGTCCCGGCGTGATTGTCCGATTTCTACGACGACCGCCAATGCCTGTTCCCTCTTCGCCGCCTCAATGCCGCCTCAATATTGACAGAAGCCTCCTGAGCATAGTTCAACCCGCACAACGGTCAAGTAGGGCGCGATGGCGTGCGGGATTGGTGCGTTGCGTCGATCCTGCTAGGCTGGCCGCGACCCGGTCATGGAGAATGCTGTCGTGGCGAATCGCTCGTGAAGGAACTCCTGCGCACCACGGACCCGGTTCGGCTGTCCTGGCTCATGGCGCTGCTGGCGGAACAGGAGATCGAAGCAATCGTCTTCGACACCCATACCAGTATCCTCGAAGGTTCGATCGGCGCGATTCCCCGCCGGCTTCTGGTCGGCAATGACGATTACGAAACGGCCCGGCGGCTGCTGGCCGATGCGGGTGAAATGGAAACGGACGGCTCCCGGCCCGATACCCTGCTCGGCGGGCGCGTGGCGCTGCGCCAGCCCGCGGGCGGCTACCGGGTGGCAATCGATCCGGTTCTCCTCGCGGCGGCGACCCCCGCGGTCGCCGGCCGGGTTCTGGATGTGGGCACGGGGGTGGGCGCAGCAGCCCTGTGTTACGCCGCGCGGTCGCCGGGCGCACAGGTCACCGGGCTGGAAATACAGCCGGAAATGGCCGTTATCGCGGGCGAAAATGTGCGCCGCAACGGTTTCGAGTCGCGCGTGGATATCGTTATCGGCGACCTGTTGCACCCGCCTGCCGCGCTGGCGCCGGGCGGGTTCGATCATGTGATGGCCAATCCCCCCTATCTGCCCGCCGGGCGCGGTGCGCCGCCGCCGGACCGGTCGAAGGCCATGGCGATGGTGGAAGGCGAAGCGGACCTGGACGCCTGGATCGGGTTCTGCCTGCGGATGGTGGCGCCGAAGGGCAGCGTCACGATGGTGCATCGCGCCGACCGGCTGGACGAAATCCTGGCGCTGTTGCGGCTGCGGGCCGGCGGGATCGTGGTGTTCCCGCTCTGGCCCGGCCAGGGTCGTCCGGCGAAGCGGGTGATCGTGCGCGCGCGCCGGGACGTGCACGCGCCGCTGCATCTTGCGGCGGGCCTGACCCTGCATGACGGCGACGGCGCGTATACCGAAGAAGCCCGCGCCGTGCTGCAGAATGGCGCCGCGCTGCCCTTATGACGCTTGCGCCCCTTGGAATTATTGCCTGACGGGACCACATGGCAGCCATGACTGAAAACAAAATGATGCGCCTGATCCGCCGCGTGCCCTGGGCCGGCGACAAACTGGCGGAAAAACTGAACAAGCAGCCACAGGTCGCGGTGTTGCGACTGTCCGGGGTTATCGGCCGGACCGGCGGCATCCGGCGCGGCGGGTTGACCCTGGAGGACCTCGCCGATCCCATCGAACGCGCGTTCAAGACGCCGCAACTGTCGGCGGTCGCGCTGCTGGTCAATTCGCCGGGCGGATCGCCGGTGCAGTCGGCGCTGATCGCGAAGCGGATCCGCGCCCTCGCGGACGAAAAAAAGGTGCCGGTCTACGCGTTCTGCGAGGATGTGGCGGCGTCGGGCGGGTACTGGCTGGCCTGCGCCGGCGATGAAATCCTGGCGGATGGCGCCTCGGTCATCGGCTCCATCGGGGTCGTCTCGGCCGGATTCGGCTTCCCGGCGCTGCTGGAGAAGATCGGCGTCGAGCGCCGCGTCCATACCGCCGGCGACAAGAAGGCGATCCTCGACCCGTTCCAGCCCGAAAATCCCGACGATATCGCGCATCTGAAGGATCTGCAGCGCGATATCCACGACCAGTTCAAGCGGCATGTGCGCGACCGGCGCGGCGACCGGCTGGCCGCGGATGACGCGACCCTGTTCAGCGGCGAGTTCTGGACCGGGAACCGGGCGAAGGAGCTGGGGCTGATCGACGATATCGGCGATCTGCGCAGCGTCATGCGGGCGAAATTCGGCGAAAAGGTGCGGTTGCGGGGCGTCGATGGCCGCAAGGGCTGGATCGAGCGTAAATTCGGCCTGCAGGCGGCCTGGGTGGATGACCTGGTCGGCGCCCTGGAAGCGCGGGTCCTGTGGGGCCGTTACGGGCTGTAACCCCGGCTTGACCGTAAATCCCTGCCGGCGCATATAGTTATCCCATGTTGACCAAGCTGATTATCCTCGTGATCGCCATCGGCGCTGTCTGGTACGGGTTCAAACTGTTCACCCGCATCGACCTGCAGCGCCGGGAGAAGGTCGCGCAGGAAAAAAAAGACGCCGTTTCGGGCGTCGCCGACACGGTTCAATGCCCTGTCTGCGGCACCTATGTCGCCACGGTCGGGGCGGCGGACTGCGGCAAATCCGCGTGCCCGTACTGATCCGGTTGACCCGGTCAGGTCGCGCCGCTAGGTTGCGCCGCACAAATTCATAATTTCTGGCCGGATCATGGCCCAAAACAACGCTGAAAACAGTAGCTTCCAGTCTCTGATCCTCAAACTGCACGACTACTGGTCGCGGCAGGGCTGCGTGATTCTGCAGCCCTACGACATGGAAGTCGGCGCCGGGACCTTCCATCCCGCCACGACGCTGCGCGCGCTCGGCCCGAAACCCTGGCGCGCCGCCTATGTGCAGCCTTCGCGTCGCCCGACCGACGGCCGCTATGGCGAAAACCCCAACCGGCTGCAGCATTACTACCAGTATCAGGTGATCCTCAAACCCTCGCCGCAGGACAGCCAGCAGCTTTATCTAGACAGCCTCGCGGTACTGGGCATCGACGCGATGGCGCATGACATCCGCTTCGTCGAGGACGACTGGGAAAGCCCGACGCTGGGCGCCTGGGGGCTGGGCTGGGAAGTCTGGTGCGACGGCATGGAAGTCAGCCAGTTCACCTATTTCCAGCAGGTCGGCGGCATCGACTGCAATCCGGTGGCGGTGGAACTGACCTACGGGCTGGAACGGCTGGCCATGTATGTGCAGGGCGTGGAAAACGTCTATGACCTCGATTTCAACGGCGCGGGCGTGAAATACGGCGACGTGTTCCACCGCGCCGAGGTGGAATATTCGAAGCATAATTTCGAACTGGCCGACACCGATATCCTGTTCCGGCATTTCGCCGACGCGGAAAAGGGATGCGCCGCGCTGCTCGCCGGCGAACTGGCGCTGCCTGCCTATGACCAGTGCCTGAAGGCCAGCCACCTGTTCAACCTGCTTGATGCGCGCGGCGTGATCAGCGTGACCGAGCGCCAGGCCTATATCGCCCGCGTCCGCGCGCTGGCCAAGGGCTGCTGCGACGCCTGGGTGGCCGGCGATGTCTGAATTCCTGCTCGAACTCCTGTCGGAGGAAATTCCGGCGCGCATGCAGGCGCGGGCCGCCGATGACCTGAAACGCCTCGTCACCGAGGGACTGAAGAAGGCGCGGCTCGATTTCACCAGCGCCGAAGCCTATGTCACGCCGCGCCGGCTGGTGCTGGTCGTGGACGGGCTTCCCGAACGCCAGCCTGACCTGACCGAGGAACGCAAGGGCCCGCGGGTCGGGGCGCCGGACAAGGCGATCGAAGGCTTCCTGCGCGCCGCCGGGCTTGACTCGCTCGACCAGTGCGAAAAGCGCGACATGGGCAAGGGCGGCGAAATCTGGTTCGCGGTGAGCGAACGTCAGGGCGTCGCCACGACACAGGCGCTGGCGGACCTGCTCGGCACGGTCCTGGCCGATCTGCCCTGGCCGAAATCGATGCGCTGGGGTGCGACCGGTTTCCGCTGGGTGCGACCGTTGCACAGCGTGCTGGCCCTTTTCGACGGCAAGGCAATCGATTTTGCCGTGGACCTGCAGGGCGGCAGCGTGCCGGCCGGGGCGCGGACCAGCGGTCACCGTTTCCTGGCGCCCGATGCATTCGCTGTCTCGTCCTTCGCCGATTACCGCGTCAAGCTGCGGGACGCCAAAGTGCTGATCGACCCGGCGGAACGGCGCGCGATCATCGAACGCGACCTTGCGGCGCAGGCGGCGGCGGAGGGGCTGACGGTCCGGACCGACCCGGGCCTGCTAGACGAAGTCGCCGGGCTGGTCGAATTTCCGGTCGCGCTGATCGGCGATATCGATGCGGCCTTCATGGATGCGCCGGCGGAGGCGCTGACCTCCTCCATGCGCACCCATCAGAAATACTTCTCGCTGCTGAAACCTGACGGGTCGCTGGCGCCGCGCTTCGGCTTCGTCGCCAATATGGCGGCGGCGGATGGCGGCAGTGCGATCACCGCGGGCAACGAGCGCGTGCTGCGCGCGCGGCTGTCCGACGCCAAGTTCTTCTGGGACCAGGACCGCAGCATGAAGCTGGCCGACCGCGCGCCGGCGCTGGAAGCCATCGTGTTCCACGCGAAGCTGGGCACGGTCGCGGAGAAGATCCAGCGGATCGCGGCGCTGGCCGCCGACCTGTCGGACAGTATTCCCGGCGCCGACCGGGATTCCGCGCGCAGTGCGGCGCTGCTGTGCAAGGCGGACCTTGTCACCGGCATGGTCGGCGAATTCCCCGACCTGCAGGGCATAATGGGCCGCTACTACGCGCTGGGCGACGGCGAAAGCGCGGATGTGGCCAACGCCATCGCCGAGCATTATTCCCCGCTGGGGCCGAATGACAGCTGCCCGAAGGCGCCGGTGTCGGTCGCGGTGGCGCTGGCCGACAAGATCGACACGCTGGTCGGGTTCTGGCTGATCGACGAAAAGCCGACCGGGTCGAAGGACCCGTTCGCGCTGCGCCGCGCGGCGCTGGGCGTGATCCGCCTGATCCTGGAAAACGGGCTGCGGCTCAACCTGCTGCCGGCGTTTGCAACGGCGGTGCAACTGTACCGGGAAGAAAAGATCGCCCTGCCGGCGGGGCGGGATGTCGCGTCCACGGCGCGTGCGGCGGCCCGCGACCTGCTCGGTTTCTTCGCCGACCGGCTGAAGGTTTACCTGCGCGAACAGGGCGTGCGCCATGACCTGATCGCGGCGATCTTCGAACAGGGCGAGGAGGACGACCTCGTCCGGCTGATGGCGCGGGTCGATGCGCTGGCGGCGCTGGTCGCGAGCAATGACGGCGAAAACCTGCTGATCGCCAACCGCCGCGCGGCCAATATCGTCCGCATCGAATCGGGCAAGGACAAGGCGGAATTCGCGCCGGGCGACTACCGCCCCGCAAGCGCCGCGGGCGAGGAAGCCGCCCTGTGGACCGCGCTGGAGGAAACCCGCGCGGCCATCGCGCCGCTGGTCGCCGGGGAGGATTATGCCGGCGCCATGAACGCGCTGGCGCGGCTGCGCGCGCCGGTGGATCTGTTTTTTGACAAGGTAACCGTTAACGCGGATGACGCGGAAACACGCCGGAACCGGCTCTGCCTGCTGGCGCATCTGACGGATGTGATGCGCGGCGTCGCGGATTTCGGCCAGATCGAGGGTTAGAACGGCCATGACGAAATGGGTGTACGGGTTTGGCGACGGCAAGGCCGAGGGCCGCGCCGACATGCGCAACCTGCTGGGCGGCAAGGGCGCCAACCTGGCCGAGATGTGCAATCTGGGCCTGCCGGTGCCGCCGGGCTTCTCGATCACCACCGAGCTCTGCACCGCCTACTACGAAAACGGCGAGACCTATCCCGCCGAACTGGAGGGCGAGGTCCGGGCGGCGCTGCAGCGGGTCGAGGATTCCGTCGACGCGAAGTTCGGCGATGCGGAAAAGCCGCTGCTGGTATCGGTCCGCTCCGGCGCGCGGGTGTCGATGCCCGGCATGATGGATACCGTCCTCAACCTCGGCCTCAACGATGTCACGGTCGAAGGGCTGGCGGCCCGCAGCGGGGATGCGCGTTTCGCCTATGACAGCTACCGCCGCTTCATCCAGATGTATGGCGATGTGGTGCTCGGCGTTGCGCATTACCATTTCGAGGACCTGCTGGAATACCAGAAGGAAGACAGCGGCGTTTCGCTGGATACGGCGCTGTCCGCCGCCGACCTGAAAACCCTGATCGGCGCCTTCAAGGCGAAGGTGCAGGAGGAAACCAGCGCGCCCTTCCCGCAGGACCCCGAAGTGCAGCTCTGGGGGGCAATTACCGCCGTCTTCGGCAGCTGGCAGACGGCGCGGGCCGTCACCTACCGTCGCCTCAATGATATCCCCGAGGAATGGGGCACGGCGGTCAATGTGCAGGCGATGGTCTTCGGCAACATGGGCGATGACTGTGCCACCGGCGTCGCCTTCACCCGCGACCCCTCGACCGGCGAGAACAGCTTTTTCGGCGAATACCTGATCAATGCGCAGGGCGAGGATGTCGTCGCCGGGATCCGCACGCCGCAGCGCCTGACCATCCGCGGCAAGGAACTCACCGGATCGACCCTGCCTTCGATGGAGGAGGTCATGCCCGGCGTCTTCGCCGAGCTGGAGGCGATCCGCCACACGCTGGAAGCCCATTACCGGGACATGCAGGATATCGAATTCACCGTGCAGCAGGAAAAGCTGTGGATGCTGCAGACGCGCAGCGGCAAGCGGACGACGGCGGCGGCGCTGAAGATCGCGACCGATATGGCGCATGAAGGGCTGATCGACCGCCGCACCGCCGTATCGCGCATCGAACCGGCGGCGCTCGACCAGTTGCTGCACCCGACCCTCGACCCCAAGGCGGCGCGCAATGTCATCGCGCGCGGCCTGCCGGCATCGCCGGGTGCGGCCTGCGGCAAGGTGGTTTTCAATGCCGACGAAGCGGAGAAAATGGCCGGCCAGGGCGAAGCGGTTATCCTGGTGCGGATCGAAACCAGCCCGGAAGACATCCACGGCATGCATGCCGCGAAGGGCATCCTGACCGCGCGCGGCGGCATGACCAGCCACGCGGCCGTCGTGGCCCGGGGCATGGGACGGCCCTGCGTCGCCGGCGCCGGCGAATTGCGGATCGACTACCGCAATGGCGAAATGACCGTCCGCAACCAGACCGTCCGGGCGGGCGATGTCATCACCATCGACGGCGCGGCCGGCGAGGTCATGCTGGGCGCGGTGGCGACCATGGAGCCGGTGCTGTCCGGGGATTTCGAGACCCTGATGACCTGGGCGGATGAATTCCGCACCCTGGGCGTGCGCACCAATGCGGAAACCGTGGAAGAGGTCACGACCGCGCTGCGCTTCGGCGCGGAAGGCATCGGGTTGTCGCGCACGGAGCACATGTTCTTCGACGCCGACCGCATCATCGCGATGCGCGAGATGATCGTCGCCGAGGACGAGGCCGGGCGCCGCCACGCGCTGGAAAAGATCCTGCCGATGCAGCGCGACGATTTCGCCGCGATCTTCCGGCTGATGAAATCGCTGCCGGTGACGATCCGCCTGCTCGACCCGCCCCTGCATGAATTCCTGCCGAAGGGCGACGCGGAAATCGCCGATGTCGCCGCCGCGGCGGGCGTGTCCGAGGAACGGGTGCGGCGGCGGGCGCTGCGGCTCGAGGAATCGAACCCGATGCTGGGCCATCGCGGTTGCCGGCTGGCGATCACCTATCCCGAAATCTGCGAAATGCAGGCGCGGGCGATTTTCGAGGCCGCCGTCATCGTGACAAAGGAAACCGGCGTAACCGTCGTTCCGGAAGTCATGGTGCCGCTGATCGCGACCAAGAAGGAACTGGATATCCTCAAGGCGGTGATCGACCGCGTCGCCGGCGAAGTCGGCGCGGAACAGAGCCTTGCGCCGCAATACCTGGTCGGCACGATGATCGAACTGCCGCGCGCCGCGCTGCGCGGCGGCGACATTGCCGAAACCGCCGAATTCTTCAGCTTCGGCACCAACGACCTGACCCAGACGACCTTCGGCATCAGCCGCGACGACGCCGCCTCCTTCCTGCCGGATTACGAACGCGCCGGCATCCTCGACGGCGACCCCTTCGTGTCCATCGACCCGGACGGGGTCGGCGAACTGGTCAGGATCGGCGTCGAACGCGGCCGCGCCACGCGGCCGGGCATGAAGATGGGCATCTGCGGCGAACACGGCGGCGACCCGCGCTCGGTCGCCTTCTGCCATAATGTCGGGCTGGACTATGTATCCTGCTCCCCCTACCGCGTGCCGATCGCCCGGCTGGCGGCGGCGCAGGCAGCGATCGCGGCGGAGAAGATGAACTAGGAAAGTACCCAACTGCCGTGCCCGCTACCCGGAAATTGTCAATCCTTCTGGTCCTGGCCTTTGGAATCGGTATTGCACCGGTGTTTGCAGAAGAACCGGTTCGCCACGTTCATTACGGCAGTTTTGCGGGCTATTGGATTCCGCTGCATCTCGTCGAACCGATTGACAGGGAAATTGCCCTCTCGCGACAGACCTATTACATAGGCTTCTATGACAAGGCAGGGAAGTTGTGTCGGGTTGAGAAGTATTTCGATGGCGCACTTTTCTTCAGGCATGACTACGCTTATTACGAAAATGGCGTTATCCGGGAAAGCCGCATTCGGAATGCCGATGGTGTCGAGGCTGTAAACCGGCTTGACGAGCGGGGAACGCGGCGCGATTAGAGCGGTGACGATGAATTAGGATTCAACCTAACATCTCCTGATGTCATGTTCGGGCTTGACCCACTGCTGTCCGGTTTAATTTCAATCCCAAC
>JAQCHR010000080.1 GCA_027619655.1 Pseudomonadota bacterium | reverse complement strand
GCGATGAGATTCGAACTCACGACTTCAACCTTGGCAAGGTTGCGCTCTACCCCTGAGCTACGCCCGCGTCACTGCCGCCACTGTATCAGCGGCGCGGCATAATACGCAATCATCCGCTCAATGCAAGCGCCCGGACAGGCCCCGGCGCACAATTCGCCAGCCGGGGCGAAAATCCCGGCAGGACTTGCCGCCCGATGCGCCGGAATGTATCACAGGGCGCATGGAAAACCGCATCGCGGATACCGCGCCCGTCACGGAAGCCGGCCTTTTTGCGCGGCTCGAAGCGCTGGGCGTGGCCTATACGCTGCACCGCCATCCACCGGCTTTCACCTTACCGGAAGCGCAGGCCCTGCGCGGCACGCTGCCCGGCGGCCATGTGAAAAACCTGTTCCTGCGCGACAAGAAGAAAAATATCTGGCTGGTGACCGTGCTGGAGGAGCGGCCGGTCAACCTGAAAGCGCTGCGCCATGCCCTGGCCGCCCGGGGCAACCTGTCCTTCGGCAGTCCGGAACTGCTGATGGAAAAACTCGGCTTGACGCCGGGTTCGGTGACGCCATTCGGTATAATCAATGACCGGGACGGTGCCGTATCCGTTATACTGGACAAGGACGTCCTGGCGCAGGACCCGGTCAACGCCCATCCGTTGCGCAACGATATGACCATTGCGCTGGCGCCGGCGGGGCTGATGCGGTTTCTCGCGGCGGAAGGCCACGAACCGTCGGTCATCGATTTCGGGGCGCTGGCGGTATCGTCAGAATAAGTGCCGGCAACAAGGCGAGACTTGTATCCGGCGGAAAAAAACGTCATCTAAACACTTCATAATGCAGGTGGAGAATACGAGTATGGAACCGATCATTGGCGAAATCACGCCGCCCTCGGCTGCGGTCAAGGACGTAACAACGGCGACCTTCATGGCCGATGTCGTCGACGCCAGCCGGACCGCGCCGGTCATCGTCGATTTCTGGGCGCCGTGGTGTGAACCATGCAAGCAACTCGGCCCGATCATCGAGAAGGCCGTGGCGAATACCCGCGGCGCCGTTTCACTGGTGAAGGTCAATATCGACGAAAACCGCGAAATCGCGGGTCAGATGCGGATCCAGTCGATTCCCGCGGTCTTCGCCTTTGTCAACGGACAGCCGGTGGACGGTTTTGTCGGCGCCCAGCCGGAAAGCCAGATCAGCGCCTTCATCGAGCGCGTCGTCAAGGCGGCGGGCGGTGAAGTCGGCCCCTCTCCCATCGAAGAAGCCCTGGAACAGGCGTTGCAGGCGGAGGAGGCAGGCGACCTTGCGACCGCCGGCGCGATTTTTGCGGAAATCACGCGGCACGAGCCCGAGAATCTGAAAGCCGTCGCCGGTATGGCGCGCGTGCTGATCGGCCAGGACCAGCCGGATGCGGCGCGGGAGCTTCTGGCACAGGTCCCGCCGCTCAAACGGGACGACCCAGACATCAAGAGCGTCACGGCGATCCTGGATCTGGCGGAGAAGGCAGGCGAGTCCGCGGGACAGATTCCCGCACTGGAACAGCGCCTGGCGGCTGACGAAAAGGATCACCAGGCGCGCTACGACCTGGCGCTGGCCTATTTCGCAACCGGCAGGGCCGAAGACGCCATCGACCATCTGCTGACCATCGTACAGCGCAACCGGGGCTGGAACGACGACGCGGCGCGCAAGCAGCTTATCGAAATCTTCGACGCCATTGGCGGCGCCGACCCGCTGGTCGCGGATAGCCGCCGGCGGTTATCGACACTGCTGTTTTCATGAACGCCTTCGACCCTGCCTTTGACGCGCTGCCGGCCACGCTGCCGATTTTTCCGCTTACGGGCGTGCTACTGCTGCCCCGGGGTCGTTTGCCGCTGAATATCTTCGAACCGCGCTATGTGAAGATGATTGTCGACTCGCTGGCGGCGGGGCGCATGTGCGGCATGGTGCAGCCATCGGAGGCGAATGCGGAAGGCCAGCGCGAGGCGCCCGTCGTCTACGCGACAGGCTGCGCCGGGCGGATTACGCATTTCGAGGAGACCGAGGACGGACGCTTCCTGCTGTCGCTCAAAGGCATTTCCCGGTTCAACATCGTCGAGGAAATCCCGACAACGCGCGGTTACCGGAAATGCCTGGTAGACTGGGAGCCTTTCAGGGCAGACCTGACGCCACCCGACGGCGGCGTCATTGACCGGGTCCGGCTGATCGACGCGGTGCGGCACTACTTCACCGCCCGGAAGATCGAGGCGAACTGGACCGCGATCGAAAAGGCGGATGACGAATTTCTGGTGACATCCATCGCAATGCTGTGCCCCTTCGACCCGCCGGAGAAGCAGGCGTTGCTGGAAGCCGTCGATCTGGCGGGCCGCGCGGCCCTTTTGACGACCATCGCCGAAATAGCCGCAATGGGACCGTCCGACGGCGCCAGGCAATAGGAAAGGAAGACGCGACATGGCCGAAGGCAAATCCGGCGTTGATCCGAAACTGCTGGAGATTCTTGTCTGCCCCCTGACCAAGGGGCCGCTGCAATACGATGCCGATGCCGACGAGCTGATCAGCAAGCAGGCCGGGCTGGCCTATCCGATCCGGGACGGTATTCCGATCATGCTGGTCGACGAAGCCCGGCAACTGGACGACGAGGGACAGGCATGAGCGAAGCCACCAGCGGCTCGGTTGCGCATTGGCCGACGGAAATCCGCTACAGGCGCGACGAGAAGGTGCTGGAGGTCGATTTCGACGACGGCATGAATTGCCGCCTGCCCGCAGAACTAATGCGGGTCGAGAGCCCCTCCGCCGAGGTGCAGGGCCACGGCCCCGCACAGAAACGGCTGGTGACCGGTCGCCGGCATGTCGGAATCATGAAGATCGAGCCGGTCGGCAATTATGCCGTACGCGTACATTTCGACGACCTGCATGACACGGGCATTTTCAGTTGGGCCTATCTGCGGGAGCTGGCGGAGAAACAGGAACAGCTCTGGACTGATTACCTGGCGGCGCTGGACCAGCAGGGATTGTCCCGCGACCCGTAATACACGAAAGGCATTGGACCATGGAAAGCAGCGCGATTACCGAATGGCACGCGCATATCTATTTCGGACCGGAGAGCGAGGCGACGGCGCAGGCGCTGCGCGAGGACATCGCTGCCCGTTTCACCAATGTCCGGATCGGCAGTTGGCATCACCGGAACGTGGGACCCCATACCCAGCCGATGTATCAGGTCCTGTTCGCCCCGGCGCAGTTTGACAGCTTCGTCCCCTGGCTTGCCCTGAACCGGCGGAACCTTGCCGTTTTGGTCCACCCGGAAACCGGCGATGCGGTCACGGACCATACCGACCACGCCATCTGGATGGGCACCGTCCTGGCGGTCAATACCGAGGCGCTGCGCCGCAACTCGTAAACCTGATGTACTATAAGGGTTCGCCGCGCACCAGGCGGGGCAGGTCGCCGATGACGCCCATGGCGTGGCGCATGAAGAAGCGTTTCAGCGGCGGCATGCGGTTGACCGCTGCAAGGCCCAGGTCGCGGGCCAGCCGCAGCGGCCCGATATCGTTGGAAAACAGGCGGTTCAATCCATCCATCGATGTCGCCATCAGGACATTGTCAAAGCGCCGCCAGCGTTCGTAACGGGCCAGCACCTCGCCCGAGCCGATATCCAGACCCAGCCGCCGCGCATCGACGATCGATTCCGCCAGCGCCGCCACATCGCGCAGGCCCAGGTTCAGTCCCTGCCCGGCAATCGGATGGATGATATGCGCCGCCTCGCCGATCAGCGCCAGCCGCCTGTCCGTATAGCGTTCCGCATGCATCAACCCCAGCGGGAAGCCGAAACGCGGCCCCTCGACGCGGATCTCGCCCAGCCAGTTGCCAAAGCGACGCTGCAATTCGTCCAGAAAGGCGCCGTCGTCGAGCGCAAGGATATTCCGCGCCAGTTCCGTGCGTTCCGACCATACGATATTGCTGCGCTGCCCGGTCATCGGCAGCATCGCGAAGGGGCCGGACGGCAGAAACAGTTCCACCGCAACGCCGTCATGCGGCCGGGCATGCGCCACCGTGCAGACGATGGCGATCTGCGGATAGTCGATCCGCGTCGCGCGGATTCCGGCGGCCAGCCGCAGCGGCGAATTCTTGCCATCCGCGGCGATCAACAGCCGCGCTGCGATCCGCCGCCCGTCATCGAGCGTTACTTCGACCCCGCCCGGCCCCCGGTCGGCCCCGGCCACGCTGGCGGGCGCCAGCAGATGAAAGGCCTCCGAAGCCGCTGCCGCGGAAAGCTGCGCATCCCGGATATCCCGGTTTTCCAGGATATAACCCAGCGCGTCGCTATCCACGTCGAGCCGGTCGTAATGCAGGAAAAGCGAAGAGGGCCCCTCGTTCAGGGTGCCGTCGGCGATCCGGATGGCGCGGATCGGTTCGGCGCGCGCGGCGAGGGCTTTCCAGATTCCGACGCCGTCAAATATCTGCTGCGACCCATAGGCGATGGCGGATGTCCGCCCGTCAAACCCGGCATCGCGCAGGGTACCGGCCGGCTGCTTTTCGATGACAGCGGTGGAACCCCCCGCCGCCGCCAGGGCAAGCCCCATCGTCATCCCGGCCATTCCGCCGCCGGCGACAACAACTTCAAAAGACATATCCAGCTTCGGCGGCGACCCCATAACCGGCACTATCCCAAACCCTGTCGGCGATGTCCAGTTCCGCCCGTAATCTTGCGAAACGAGGAGCGCCTTAATTATCACCATTTTTCATTTTTTGCATAATATTTAGGCAATAATGTATTTTGCGATTGCCCAATTATTAGGTAGAAAATTATTTCTTACATATATTTCAGGCAGTTAAAGAGTCCTCATTGATTTCGGCACGCATCTTGAAAAGGAGGCCCCGGATACTCGACTTCCAATTGCCCATCCAGGGCTGATGCAACGACGATCAGAAAGAGGAACCTGTTCATGAAACTGGTCTTGGCGATCATCAAGCCATTCAAACTCGACGCAGTGCGTGAGGCACTGACCGGCATCGGGATCGAAGGCTTGACCGTGACCGAGGTAAAGGGTTTTGGCCGGCAGAAGGGCCAGACCGAAATATACCGGGGCGCGGAATACACCGTTAACTTCCTGCCAAAAGTGAAAATCGAAGTGGTATGCGCCGATACGCTGGCGGATCAGGCGGTAGAAGCAATTCAGACAGCCGCAAATACCGGTCGAATCGGCGACGGGAAAATCTTTATCCTCGATGTTTCGAAGGCCGTTCGCATCCGCACGGGCGAAATCGACGCGGATGCCATTTAGTGGCAGCACGGAAAATGTGCACACCTTCGATAATGGCTATTTTTTCAGCATTTTCGCAGGCGTCCCACAGTTCCGTAACCACGAAAATATCCCGGCGCTCCGGGAAACAGCGACATGTAACCGCCGTGGCAGGCTCAAAGTCAGTACGCCGCGACAGACAGCGGCCCGGACAAACCGGCCGCGAGACGGAAATGCAAGGAGAGGGTTGATGCGTACAATAATAGAGAAGTCCGGATATCTGCTAGCTGCCGGGATTGCCATGCTTGCCGGTCCGGCCATGGCGCAGGACGCTAAATTGGATACGGGCGATACGGCCTGGATGATGACAGCCACCGCGCTGGTCCTGTTGATGACCATTCCGGGGCTGGCGCTTTTCTACGGCGGCATGGTCCGCAAGAAGAACGTGCTGACCATGGTCATGCAAAGCTTCGCAATCTGCTGCCTGTCATCCGTCCTGTGGATGATCATCGGTTATTCCATCGCGTTTTCGGATGGCGGCGCCGCAAACGCCTTTGTCGGCGGTTTCAGTTCCGCATTCCTGAACGGGCTGGGCAAGGAATCCCTCAGTGGCACGATTCCGGAATCGGTCTTCATGACCTTCCAGATGACCTTCGCCATCATCACGCCGGCGCTGATTACCGGCGCTTTCGCCGACCGGATGAAGTTCTCCTCAATGTTGCTGTTTTCCGGTCTGTGGGTGGTTATCGTCTACTCCCCGATCGTTCACTGGGTCTGGGCGTCAGGCGGCTTCCTGTTCGATGCCGGCGTGCTTGATTTCGCCGGCGGCACGGTCGTCCACATCAATGCGGGCATCGCCGGCCTTGTCGCAGCCATCATGATCGGCAAGCGGCGTGGTTTCGGCACCGAAAACATGGCGCCGCACAACCTCGTGCTCAGCGTCATCGGCGCCTCGATGCTCTGGGTCGGCTGGTTCGGCTTCAACGCCGGTTCGGCGCTGAGCGCCGGAACCGGTGCGGGCATGGCCATGGCCGTCACCCAGATTGCCGCAGCCGCAGCCGCATTGTCCTGGATGTTCATCGAATGGATCGTCCGCGGCAAGCCCAGCGTCCTGGGCATCGTCTCCGGTGCGGTCGCCGGCCTCGTGGCCATTACCCCGGCTTCCGGCTTCGTGTTGCCGATGGGCGCGCTGTTCATCGGTATCGTTTCCGGTATCGCCTGCTTCTGGGGCGCGACGGTCCTGAAACGGATGTGCGGTTATGATGATTCGCTGGACGCCTTCGGTGTGCACGGTGTTGGCGGTATCGTCGGCGCCCTGCTGACCGGCGTGTTCGCGGCCGAAGCGGTCGGCGGCACGGCAGGTCTGCTGGAAGGCAATCCCGGCCAGGTCTGGACGCAGTTTATCGGTATCGTGGCGACAATCGTGTATTCCGGCATCGGAACCGCGATCATCCTGAAGATCGTCGACGCCATCTGCGGCCTGCGGGTCGAGGATGAAGTCGAAGTCGAAGGCACCGATATCAACCTGCATGGCGAAGTCATACAGTAAACTTTTCGGTTTCCACCACCCTGGCGGGGGGCTTCGGCCTCCCGCCATTTTTTTTGCGCCCCTTACAGAATTTGCCGCATCAGCCGCACTCCCAAAATGCGCGGTGCGCCGGACGGCGACCTGGCGTTGCAGGGTTGAGTTGCCGCCGTACCGTATATAGAATCAGGGAGTTACATTTCTATATTGCGCCTTTGGGCCAAGAAACCGAGCTAACCTAACGTTTTGCAACACTGAGTCGGACCAGACAGAGCCAGCATCGCCATGAAGAACAGCCGAATCGATAGCCTGTTCGACTACCCGTTCCAGAAGCTCGCCGTGCTTCTGAACGGCGTCGAGCCGCGGGCTGGCCTGACGCCGATCATGATGCAACTTGGCGAACCGCAATTGCCGACGCCGGATTTTGTTGCCGAACAAATCCACGCCAAGCGGGATGAATGGCGCAAATACCCGCCCATCCGGGGATCCGATGAATACCTTCAGGCCGCCACGGACTGGCTGACCCGGCGATACCGCCTGCCCGCAGGCATGATCGACCCGCAACAGCACGTGATCGCGCTGCCTGGCACCAAGGAAGGGCTGTTCCAGCTGGCGCAATACGCCGTCCCCGGCCCGGCGGACTGGCCCGAGGATGGCCCGCCACTGGTCGCGATGAGCAACCCGGCCTACCACGTCTACAAGGGTGCGGCGATCATGGCCGGTGCGGAGACCCTGATGCTGCCGGCGACCATGGAAACCAACTTCCTCCCCGATTACGCGGCGCTCAAGCCGGAAACGCTGCGGCGGATCGCATTGTTCTATCTGTGCAGCCCGGCGAACCCGCAGGGCACATTCGCCGACCTGGACTACCTCTCGGGGCTGATCCGGCTCGCCCGCGAATACGATTTCATTGTCGCTTTCGACGAATGCTATTCCGAAATCTACCGGGGTGAACCGCCAACCGGCGCGCTGGAAGCCTGTGTCGCGCTGGGCGGATCGATGGATAATATCGTGGTTTTCCATTCGCTTTCCAAACGGTCCAACGCGGCAGGCCTGCGCTGCGGGTTTGTTGCGGGGGAATCCGGCATCATCAACGGCTTCAACATGCTGCGCGCCACCGGCGGCGCCCAGATTCCCAACCCGCTACTGGCCGCCGGCGCCGCCCTGTGGCGCGACGAGGAACACGTCGTCCCGACGCGGGCGCATTATGCAAAGCTGTTTGACATGGCCGAACGGATCCTGGGAAACCGGACCGGGTTCTACAAGCCGCCCGCCGGGTTCTTTCTGTGGCTCGATGTGGGCAATGGTGAAACCGCGGCGCGCGACCTGTGGCGGGACCATGCGGTCCGGACCATCCCGGGCGCCTATTACGCCCAGACCGATCCTGCGACCGGCGAAAACGCCTGCCGGCAATATCTTCGCGTCGCGCTGGTGCATGATCTTGATACCGCGGAAGAAGGGTTGCGGCGCATTGCCGAATATCTTGGCGAACAGGTGGTGTGACGGTCCGCGCCGCGACGGCGCATCGAAAGGTGAAAGACTATGGCGACAAATCGGAAAACCGCATTTCTGCCCGTTGGCGTGGAACAGTATATGCGCGACAAGGCGATCGAAGCCGCCGGGCTGGCGCTGATCGCGGTCGCGATCACGCTGTTCGCCGCCCTGGTCACCTATTCGCCTTCCGACCCGTCCCTGAACACCGCTTCCGGCCGGGGCGTCAGCAACCTGATGGGTCATGCCGGCGCCTATGTCAGCGATATCGCCCTCCAGTCGCTGGGGCTTGCCGGCGGGCTGCTGGTGCCGGTTGCCGCCGGCTGGGGCTGGCGGCTGTGGAAGGACCATACCCTGTCGCGGACCTGGATGCGGGTCGGCCTGCTGCCGCTGGGAATCCTGACAACGGCAATGGCCCTTTCCGGCTTCCACGCGCCGGAGGCATGGCCGCTGACCGCCGGGCTGGGCGGCTATGCCGGCACATGGCTGACGGGTCAGATTGTCACGCTGTTCTATGATCTCTCCCTGCCGATGGATATCCGCTTCCTCGTCGTAGCCGCCGCCGTCATCGCGCCGCCCATCCTGTTCTTTGTTATTGGTTTCAGCAGCGCGGAATGGCGCAACGGCGCGCAGCGGACCGCCGGACTGGTCGGCGGCATGCGGCACATGGGGCAACGTATCCATGGATTGCGCGAAACCCTGCGCAGTGTACTCCAGCGCGCCCAGCGACCGGCTCGTCCACGGACGGGCAATGGCGAACGCCGCGAACCGATGTTGCTGGACAGCCCCGACGGCGAGCGGGTCATCGAGCCCCGCACGGTCAAGCCCGACCTTGTCGAACCGAAACCGAGCCGCCCGGCGCCCGGAAAGCGGGCCAACGCGCAGCGCCAGCGGACCCTGGACCTGGCCAGCCCGGAAGGCGAAATGCAGCTGCCGCCGCTCGACCTGCTGGACGATCCGGCGGATTCCGGCAGCAAAAACCTGAAAATCGACGAGGAATCGCTGCAGCAGAATGCCCGGTTGCTGGAAGGCGTTCTGGAGGATTTCGGCGTCCGCGGTGAAATCGAAAAGGTCCGCCCGGGCCCTGTCGTCACCCTTTATGAACTGGAACCCGCCCCCGGCACCAAGACCAGCCGGGTCATCGGGCTGGCCGACGATATTGCCCGTTCGATGAGCGCGATATCGGTGCGTATCGCGACCGTGCCAGGCCGCAGCGTCATCGGCATCGAACTGCCGAACGCGCGACGCGAAACCGTCTATCTGCGGGAACTGCTGGCATCCAAGGCGTTCGAGGAATCCCGTGCGAAACTGCCGCTGGTCGCGGGAAAGGATATCGGTGGCGCGCCCGTGATCGTCGACCTGGCGCGGATGCCGCATCTGCTGATCGCCGGCACCACCGGGTCAGGCAAATCAGTCGGGCTGAACGCGATGATCCTGTCGCTACTGTACCGGCTGTCGCCCGAAGAATGCAAATTCATCATGATCGATCCCAAGATGCTGGAACTGTCGATCTATGACGGTATCCCGCATCTGATTGCCCCGGTCGTGACCGAACCCAAGCGGGCGGTCGTGGCGCTGAAATGGACCGTGCAGGAAATGGAAACGCGCTACCGCGCGATGTCCAAACTGGGCGTGCGCAATGTCGAGGGCTACAACAAGCGGGTCGAGGAAGCGCGGCGCAAGGGCGAAATCCTGACCCGCAAGGTGCAGACCGGTTTTGACGCGGAAACCGGCAAACCGGTCATTGAGGAGCAGCCGCTCGACCTGTCGTCGCTGCCAATGATCGTGGTCGTGGTCGACGAAATGGCGGACCTGATGCTGGTTGCCGGCAAGGATATCGAGGCCACCATCCAGCGGCTGGCGCAGATGGCGCGCGCCGCCGGCATCCATCTGATCATGGCGACCCAGCGCCCCTCCGTCGATGTCATCACCGGCACGATCAAGGCGAACTTTCCGACCCGGATCAGCTTCCAGGTCACGTCCAAGATCGACAGCCGCACGATTTTGGGCGAACAGGGCGCCGAACAATTGCTGGGCCAGGGCGACATGCTGTACATGGCGGGCGGCGGGCGGATTTCCCGCGTCCACGGCCCCTTCGTACACGATGCCGAAGTGGAATCTGTCGTGCGCTTCCTTAAATCACAGGGTGCGCCCACCTATATAGAAGCGATCACGGACGCAGAATCGGATGAATTCGGTGAAGAATATGGCGAAGCTCCAGGGGCAACAGGCGACGACCTATACGACCAGGCGGTCGCATTCGTTGCGCGCGAAGGCAAGGCTTCGACCAGCTTCATCCAGCGCCAGTTCCGGATCGGCTACAACCGCGCCGCAAACATCATCGATACGATGGAAAAGGAAGGCGTTGTCAGCGCGGCCAACCATGT
>JAQCHR010000079.1 GCA_027619655.1 Pseudomonadota bacterium | reverse complement strand
CAGAAAACCCGGCGTTTTCCAGGGTCGCGATGAATGACGGCAACTCCCAGAATGAAAGCGTTTCGGGCGACGCAAAACTGTCTAGGATCTTGTTCAGGGTGAGATCCGTATTCAGCCGGTACCGGTCAACGTGGTAGGTCGTCTTGTTCGGCTGCGAGATCCAGGCGTCCCATATATCCCAGTAACCGTCCTTGAGCTGCGCGCCGTCTGCGTCGATCCGCCCGGTGAAGCGGTCTTCGCCTTCGTAGAGGAAAATCGTGACCTCCTGCAGCGACATGTCCGACTGGGCGACCCGGGACGCGTGGATCACCGATTGTCCGCCGGCGTCGGATTGCCGCAGCCACAACCCGCCGCTCGAGACCGACAACAGGCTGGTGGTTCGCTTGAGATACTGGGCCTCAAGCTTTTCGTATTTCGACAGCATCACCGCTGCGACGGGATTGAAGACAGTTACCTGAACAATTCCGACGAAAATGGCGATGCCGACGATCGGGGTCAGAATTTGCCAGACGGATATCCCCGCGGCCCTTGAGACAACGAGTTCGTTGGCGCGGGACAGCCGCCAGAACGCCAGCGTGGCGCCGAACAGAATGCAGAAAGGCAGCATCTGCTGCGCCAGATGCGGCAGTTTGAAAAGGCTCATCTGTAACACGATCGACAGCCCGACCTCGACCTTGTTGGCGGACCTGCGCAGCATTTCGACGACATTGAACAACAGGATAACCGCCGTAATGCAAGCAAATACGCTGGCCAGCCAAAATCCGAAATGGCGCGCCAGGTATACCGATAATGTTGCGGATAATCCCATGACCTTCGCCTATTGCGTCGGAAGGGAGGCTGGAATGAAACGCCGGCGCGATTGGCCGGACATCAGATAAAGGGATAACAGCAACGGCACGATGGTCACCAGATACATGCCTGGAATCGCAGCTGCGAAGCGCACGGCAAGGTTGTTCAGGCTGAGCTGGCCAATAGCGATGGCGGTTACCAGTGCGATTGCGATCAGAATCGTCGATGTCTGGCCGCGCCGGCTGAAAGGCATAATCAGCAGCATCGTTATGCCGATGGCGCTATACGTAATGGGCAGCAAGATCGTGGTCAGGCGATTATGACCTTCGGCGATCAACTCGTCCCGGTTGCGGCGCTCATCTTCTGAGTTTCCGGGGAATAAAAGGGTCGGCAGGAAACGTTCCCGCGGATCGCGGTAACGGATGTCGTTCGATTCCTGGCTGTTGCCGATTTCGACGACGTACCTGTCGAAATACAGCAGCGACATTTCACCCTTTGCCCGGTCGACCTGCTGCCGGTTGCCACTGATCAGAATGACCCGCGGGCCTTCCTCCGACTGCACGATGGCGCCGCGCTCTGCCATCATCGTTACCTGGCCGGCGCGGCTGTCGCGGCTGTCATGGACCAGGATGCCGCGCAATTCGCCGTCAGCCGCTCGTTCGCGAATAAAGACGGTGATCCCTTCGCCGAGCGAATTGAACACGCCTTCCTGCAGCAGGATGCTGCTGTAATCGTTACGGATTGCAAACTGGAGTTCCTTGAATTCGCGATACGACACCGGCAGCAGATAGAGATTGATAAACGCCATGACGCAAGCGGCGAGCGCGCCGGCGAACAGGCCCGGCCGGGCAATCGTCAACTGGCTGATGCCCGCCGAACGCATGACGACGATTTCGCTGTCGGTTGTCAGCCTGTTGTAGGTAAACAGCGTGGCGCAAAATACGGCGATCGGCAGGACGATGGTGAGAAACCGAGGGAGCAGCAGCAACGCCATGTAGATGAACATGGAAAGCGGCAGCCCGCGATTGATGATCAGGTCGACAAGACGCAACGACTGGGTAAGCCAGATCGCAAAACACAGGATTATCGCAACAAATACCGTTGCGATAAGGATCTGTTTGAGGATGTAACGCGTCAGAAAATTCATTGTCCGTACATTCTATGCCGGATGAGTATTAGCCCGGAACGAACTGATATTCTATCCTTTTTTCGAATTCGTAAAGATCAGAATCAAATCATCAGTTTACGTCGCCACAACGCAGCGGGCGGTGATTCGCCAGTGGCGATGCCGGGGTGGCGATATGCCCTGCCGCTTGCGCGGCGGGTTACTAGTCTTTCTCCAGCCGGGCCTTCAGATGCGCGATCAGGGGCATCAGGCCGGCGAACAGGCCGATCAGGAAACCGTAATAGCCCTCCCGGTATCCTTTCCGCTGGACATAGCATTTGAAAAACCGCGTGAAAATGCGGCGGAAATTGCTGCGGAACGTGCCGGGGTCGCCCGCCGCACGCAGGTCGCGGGCCTTCATGGTGGTATAGCGGTCGAAGCGCTGGATCATGTCCGAGATATCGCGGTCGTGATAATGAATGATCGGGGTTTTCAACCGGCGCTTCTGGCCGCTCATGATGACTTCGGGATGGATTGCCTGTCCGCCGAACCGTTTCGCGCCCGCCGTATACAGGCGCGCCGCGGCGCTGACGCCGAACGACCCGCCCCAGCCGTATCGGACCAGCCGGTCGCCGACGTAATTATCGAATGGAATCAGGAAGTAGCCCGGAGCGGCATCTTCGATCGCGGTCCTGATCTCGCGGGCGAGTTCCGGTGTCGCCCGTTCGTCGGCGTCGATATGCAGGATCCAGTCGCCGGTACAGGCATCGATGCCCGCGTGCTGCCGCTCGGCCTCGATATCCCATCGGCCCTCGATGATCCGGTCGGCGAGTGTTTCCGCGATGGCCTTCGAGCCGTCGGTACATTTATCCAGCACGACAACCAGTTCTTCCGCGAAGCGGAGCGCCCGGAGGCAGTCGGCGAGCTGGTCTTCCTCGTTATGCGCGACGACCAGCGCGGAAAGGCGGGGGGAAGTCATGCGACGCGTTTATGCCCCGTTATCCGCAAATGCAAGGTCAATTCGATCCATTTGTCCGGTTGCCGGGATTGGGTTCCGTTTCCTTTCTGTGGGAACCCGGCTAGACTGCTCTGTGGGAACCCGGCTAGACTGCGGTGGAAGGGTGGCGGCGCCGGTATCCGGCCGGAATCGACGCTGCGATGCAGTGTATGATGGTCCGCCACGTGTCTGTCTGGAGCAAATCATGAAAATTTCGTTTGCCTCGCTTGGTTTCCCGTCGTCCGGCGCTGTTGTCGTGGGCGTGAAGGAGGGCGCCGTTTTGACCCCCTCCGCTGCCAAATGCGACAAGAAAACCGACGGCGCCGTGACGCGCGCGATCGGCGCGAGCCGCTTTACCGGCGCCAAGGGGCAGTCACTGGAAATTCTGGCGCCCGCGGGAATCAAGAACAGCAGGGTGCTGCTGGTCGGGTATGGCGGCGGCCTTGATAAACTGGCGCAGCAGGCGCTGGGCGGCCGGATCTGCGCACACATGAATCAGGTGGGCGAAAAAGACGCGCACGTCCTGCTGGACGACGATCTGGAAGGGGCGGCGGGCGTTGCGGCCCAGATCGCGCTGGGGGCGCGGCTGAAAGCCTACCGCTACGACCGCTATCGGACAAAGGAATCCAAGGACAAGAAGCCGACGCTGAAATCACTGAGTATGCGTCTCAAGGGGGCCGGCGCGGCGCGCGGCATATTCCAGTCGCTGGACGCGGTGGCCGATGGCGTGTTCTTTACCCGCGATCTGGTTTCGGCCCCGCCGAACGAACTCTATCCCGAAACTTTTGCCAACCGCGCGAAGGAACTGACCAAGCTCGGCGTCAAGGTCGAGGTGCTGAACGAAAAGCAGATGGCAAAGCTCGGCATGGGTTCGCTGCTGGGCGTCGGCCAGGGATCCGAACGCGAAAGCAAGCTGGTGATCATGCAGTGGAACGGCGCTGCCGCGTCGAAGCAGCCGATTGCCTTCGTCGGCAAGGGCGTCACATTCGATACCGGCGGCATATCGATCAAACCGGCTGCCGGCATGGAAGACATGAAATGGGACATGGGCGGCGCCGGTACGGTCGCCGGCCTGATGAAGGCGCTGGCCGGCCGAAAGGCCAAGGCCAACGTCATCGGCATCCTCGGCCTTGTCGAGAATATGCCCGACGGCAATGCGCAGCGGCCGGGCGACGTGGTGACCTCGATGTCCGGCCAGACGATCGAGGTGATCAATACGGACGCCGAAGGGCGACTGGTTCTCGCCGATGCGCTCTGGTACACGCAGGATCGATTCAAGCCGCAGTTCATTGTCGATCTTGCGACCCTGACCGGCGCGATTATCATGGGCCTCGGACATGAATATGCGGGGCTGTTTTCGAACGATGACAAGCTCAGCGAGAACCTGTTCGCAGCCGGCAATGCGACCAACGAGAAGGTCTGGCGGCTGCCAATGCATGACGCCTATGACAAGCAGATCAACAGCGACATCGCCGACATGAAGAATATCGGCGGCCGCCCGGCCGGTTCGATTACCGCCGCGCAGTTCCTGTTGCGGTTCGTCAAAAAGACGCCCTGGGCGCATCTCGATATCGCCGGGATGGCGTGGTCTACCAAGGATACCGATACAATTCCGAAAGGCGGCACCGGCTATGGCGTGCTGCTGCTCGACCGCCTTGTCCGGGATTATTACGAAGGCTGATACGGGCCGGGCGTCCGGGCCGAAAAGGCAGAAGACGTGACGGAAATACGGTTTTATCACCTGCTGCACACGGCGCTGGACCGGGCGCTGCCGCAATTGCTGGAACGGACGCGGTCACGGGACTGGCGGGCGGTGGTGATGGCGCGTTCGCCCGAACGGGTCGAGGCGCTGAACGGGCTGTTGTGGACCTACAGCAATGACAGCTTTCTGCCGCATGGCTGTGCGGCGGACGGCCATGCGGCGGACCAGCCGGTCTGGCTGACCGAAACGGACGAAAACCCGAATGGCGCCACCGTGCTTTTCCTGACCGATGGCGCGGTGTCGTCCCGGATCGGCGCCTTCGACCTGACCTGCGAGATGTTTGACGGCAATGACGACGAGGCGGTGGCCGCCGCACGCGACCGCTGGCGCGAATACCTTGCCGCCGGTCATCACCTGACCTACTGGCAGCAATCTGATCGCGGCGCCTGGGAGAAAAAGGCCGAAGCCAATGCTGCGGAAGCAACGGACGGCGCCTGAACGGCGGCCGTCTCTGCGGTCCGGGGGCCTCTTGCTCGCCGGTGATTAGCCGTTTATAACGCCGCCCGAATTCGCCCCCAATCCAGACAATTCAAGGGAATAGATTTAATGGCTATCGAACGCACGTTCTCGATTATCAAACCGGATGCCACGCGGCGTAACCTGACGGGCGCCATCAATGCCCGTTTCGAGGAAGGCGGCCTGCGGATCGTGGCGCAGAAGCGCGCCCAGCTGACCCGCGCCCAGGCCGAGGCATTCTACGGCGTCCACCGGGAACGGCCGTTCTACGGGGAATTGTGCGAATTCATGGTCTCCGGCCCCGTCGTCCTGCAGGTCCTCGAAGGCGAAAACGCCATTGCCCGGAACCGGGAAATCATGGGCGCGACTAATCCGGCCAATGCGGATGCCGGTACGATCCGCAAGGATTTTGCCGAGTCGGTCGAGGCAAATTCCGTGCATGGTTCGGATGCGCCGGAAACGGCTGCGCAGGAAATAGCGTTTTTCTTCAGCCAGACCGAAATCGTCGGCTGAAACCGGGGAATGCGGCGGCGAATGGTTTCGCCGCCGAACCCTCAGGTCATTGCCGCCGCGAGGATCAGCAGGAACACCGCAGTGGCCGCGGCGCCCCAGCCCAGCAGTTTCGTCAGCATGCTCCATGTATCGAGGTTTGCCTTCGGCGCATTCTGAAACTCTAGCTTATGCATGGTCGGTTTTCCCCAATAAACTGATGCCGCAACTGAATTCCGGCATTTCGTAACCTGTGCCGGGTAAATTTACAAGCCGGTTGAAGGGCTGATTAATGCCTTTTCCGGTCCCGGTGGCATGTCCACCATCGCCCGGTTTTCCTGCACGCGAACCCGCTTTTCGGCGATCAGTTTCACCGCCATCGGGTAGATAATGTGTTCCTGCGCCAGGATACGGGCGGTCAGACTGGCCGCATCGTCATTGTCCAGAACGGGCACCGCCGCCTGGATGATGACCGGCCCCGTATCCATGTCCGGGCGGACGAAATGGACCGTACAACCGGATATCCGGACCCCGTCGTCCAGGGCGCGCTGCTGGGTGTCGAGCCCCTTATAGGCCGGCAGCAGCGACGGGTGGATATTGATCAGCCGGTCGCGCCAGTCTTCCACGAACCCGGCGGTCAGGATCCGCATGAATCCCGCCAGGCAGACCAGTTCCGCATCGAAGCCGCGTATCTTGGCATCGAGCGCCGCATCGAACGCGGCGCGGTCGGCGTAATTCCGATGGCTGATCACTGCGGTTTCGATGCCGGCGTCGGCCGCCCGTTGCAGGCCCCCGGCATCGGCGCGGTTTGAAATGACGCCCACGATCCGCGCGGGAAACCCCTCCTGACGGCAGGCATCGATCAGGGACTGAAGGTTACTGCCCCGTCCGGAAATGAGAACCGCCACGCGCAGCATCAAGCGGCGCTGTCCGGGGAATAGGTCACCGCGACGCCGCCATCGCGCGGCATGATCCGGCCGATCGCGTATACCGCTTCTCCGGCTTCTTCCAGGGCGGAACGGACCGCCGGGGCCGATTGCGATTCAACGATAACCACCATGCCGATACCGCAGTTGAAGGTCCGGCGCATTTCCCCGGCAGAAATGCCGCCTTCCCGGGCGAGCCAGTCGAATACCGGCGGCATCGGCCAGGAAGCAGTATCCAGCGCCGCGGTCAGGCCATCCGGCAGCACGCGCGGCAGGTTTTCGGTCAGGCCGCCGCCGGTGATATGCGCGAAGGCCCGGATTCCGCCGGTTTTCAGCGCGGCAAGGCAGCTTTTCACGTAAATTCGTGTCGGCGTCAGGAGGGCGGTTCCAAGGTCGCTTCCCGCGGCGAAGGGGGCGTCGTCGGCATACCCCAGTCCCGACTGCGCGACGATCCGCCGGACGAGCGAATAGCCGTTGGAATGGACGCCGCTGGAGGCCAGTCCGAAAATGAGATCGCCCTCCGCGACCGATTCGCCGGTCAGAACGGATTCGCGTTCCGCCGCGCCGACGGAAAACCCCGCGAGATCGTAATCGCCATCGGCGTACATGCCCGGCATTTCCGCCGTTTCCCCGCCGATCAGGGCGCAGCCCGCTTGCCGGCAGCCGGCGGCGATGCCCGTGACGACAGTGGCGGCAATGCCGGTGTCCAGCTTGCCGCTGGCGAAATAATCGAGAAAGAACAGCGGCTCGGCGCCCTGGACGACAAGGTCGTTGACGCACATCGCCACCAGGTCGATGCCGACGGTATCGTGCTTTCCGGCGGCGATGGCGATGGCAAGCTTTGTCCCCACGCCATCGGTTGCCGCGACGAGGACGGGGTCCCGGAAACCGGCGGCTTTCAGGTCGAACAGCCCGCCAAAACCGCCCAGGGCGGCATCGGCGCCGGCGCGCGCCGTACTGCGGGCGAGCGGCTTGATGGCCTCGACCAGAGCGTCGCCGGCGTCGATATCGACACCGGCATCGCGATAGGTCAGGCCCTTGGTGGGGAAATTGCTGACTATGGCATCCTCGCAGGCAAGCGGCTATACAATGGGCTGAAAATACTTGATCCGAGATGCTTTGCAATGCTCCACCGGCTCTTCAGGCCAATCTCTTTCGCAATTGTGCTGTTCTGGTGTGCAATCGCGCTTTCCATCTCCGTTGGCGCACGTGCGGCCGACATCTTCACCGTGAACGGCGTACCGGTCGATGCGCGGGCAGAGGATGAACTGAAAGCAAAAGCGGCCGGCATTGCGCGCGGCCAGGAAGCGGCGCTTCGCCAGTTGCTGAGGAGCATAACGTTGCGTGCCGATCACGACCGGTTGCCGGTTTCCGATGGCAAGGCTGTCACGCAGCTGGTGCGCGATTACTCCATCGAAACCGAAAAGTTCGGCGGCGGCCGGTATATCGCGTCGCTGACCACGCGCTTCAAGGCCGATGCAGTGCGCGCATTGCTGCGCCAGGCGAATATCCCCTATGCGGAAACGGCCAGCCAGCCCGTCCTCGTTCTGCCCGTTTTCCAGACCGGGGGCGTTGCCAGCCTGTGGGACGATCCCAATCCCTGGTTCGCCGCCTGGCCCCGGGAGCGGCGAAACGACGGGTTGCTGCCGCTGGTCATGCCGGTTGGCGACCTGCCGGATATCGCGGTCATTGGCGCGCAACAGGCGCTTGAAGGGCAGGCGGACAGGCTGGTGGAGATCGGTACGAAATACGATACCCGGAATGTGATGGTTGTCGCCGCGACCCTGCAAATCAATCCGGGCGATGGCGCGATGCAACTTGAAACTGTCCGGACCATGTATCATGACGGCATGCCGAAACAGACGGGAGTTCGCCGGTTCACGGCGGCTTCAGGGGAAGAGCGCGACGCGTTTCTCGCCGGCGCCGCGCGGGCCCTGGCGGACGAAGCAAATGAATCCTGGAAGCGCGACAACCTGCTGGGTCATGGAAATGAAAACAGCATGGCGCTGTATATCCCGCTGAACAGTCTTGGGAACTGGCTGGATATCAGGGGACGGCTGGGCGGTATCGCCGGGATGAAGCAGGTCAGGGTGACGCGCCTGACGGTCAGCTTTGCCGAAGTGACGTTGTCTTATGTGGGGAACCCGGCACAGCTTCGCCTGGCCATGGCGCAGCAGAATCTCGACCTGCGCTATGATGCCCAGGATGCCCGCTGGACCCTGCATGCCGACGGGGGCAACTAGCCAGTGGGGTCCGGCGGTATCGTCGGCAATATCCCGAACATTATAACCTTGCTGCGCCTGTTTGCGGTGCCGCTTCTGGTCTGGCTGGTTCTGCACGGCATGCTGGATTGGGCCTTCTGGGTCTTTGTCGCTGCCGGTGTTTCCGACGGGTTGGACGGGTTCATCGCCAAGCGCTACGGATTGGTGACCCCGCTGGGCGCCTATCTGGATCCGATCGCCGACAAGGCGCTGCTGGTCAGCGCCTATGTAACGCTCGGCCACGCCGGGTATATCGATATGCTGCTGGTCATCCTGGTCGTATTTCGCGACGTCCTGATCGTCGGCGGTACGGTGATGTTCCATGCGCTCGACAACCCGGTCGAGATGAAACCCATTTTCATTAGTAAATTCAATACGCTGATGCAGATCGTCCTGGTCAGCGTCGTGCTGGCGAACCGCGGGGTCGGGCTGCCGGACTACGGGATGCTGCCGACGCTGAGCTATTTGGTCGGCGTGACGACGGTGCTGTCGGGGCTGGCCTATCTGGGACGCTGGGTCTTTGGCGTCCGCGTCGTGCCGCCGGAATGGTCGGCGACGGAAAAAGCGGATAGATTGCTGCGTCGCAAACCTCCCGGGGAAGGCCGATGACCACCACACAACGCGCCATGACCTGGAGCGCCGGTCTGATCGTATTCGTCGCGCTCGTATTTCTGCTGCGCGATATCCTGCTGCCTTTCGTCGCAGGTATGGCGATCGCCTATTTTCTCGACCCCGCCTGCGGCAGGCTGGAAAAAGCGGGCATGTCGCGCGTTCTGGCGACGAGCCTGATCACCGCCGTTTATTTCCTGTTATTCGTGCTCTTCCTGCTGGTGCTCGCGCCCCTGGTGACAGGGCAGATCCTGGATCTGGTGGAAAAAATGCCCGGCTACGCCGCGACGCTGCGCGACAAGGCGGCACAGTTGACGGGGCTCATCGAGACCCGTGTGTCGCAGGAAGACATCGCGAAGCTGCAGAAGCTCCTCGGCGCGCTGACGGAGCCCCTGCTGAAATATTTCGGCGGGTTCGCCCAGGGTGTCGCCAGCGGCATCGGGGCGCTTGTGACGCTGGTGTCGCTGGCCATCATCACGCCCGTCGTCACGTTCTACATGCTGCGCGACTGGGATGTGATGATTGCGCGGATCGACAGCTGGCTGCCGCAGGACAAGGCCGATGTCATCCGGGAACAGGTGCGCCTGGTCGATCAGACGCTGGCCGGATTCGCGCGCGGGCAGGCGATGGTCTGCCTGCTGCTGGGCGTGTTCTACGCCATCGGCCTGTCTGCTGTCGGACTTGATTTCGGTCTGGTCGTCGGTTTCGTGACCGGGTTGATTTCCTTCGTGCCGTATTTCGGTATGCTGTTTGGTTTCGTCACCGGGATGGGGATCGCCATCGCCCAGTTCGGCGAAATCGGTCCGGTGCTTCTGGTCGCGCTGGTATTCGGGGTCGGGCAGGTACTTGAAGGCAATATCCTCACGCCGAAGCTGGTCGGCGATCGGGTTGGGTTGCATGCCGTATGGATCATCTTCGGTCTGATGGCCGGCGCGGCCCTGTTCGGCTTTCTGGGCGTATTGCTCGCGGTGCCGGTCATGGCGGTGATCGGGGTGCTGGTGCGTTTCCTGCTAGGCCAGTACCTGGGCAGCCCGTTATACCTTGCCGACACGGAGCGACGGGAAGAGGAAGAAGGCGGCGCGTGACCGAGCAACTGGTATTCGATCTCGCGCACAGGCAGGCGCTGGGCGCGGGCGATTTTCTGCTGGCGCCGTGCAACCGGGATGCGGTCGGCTGGCTGGATCGCTGGCCGGACTGGCCGGCGCCGGCGCTGACCCTTCATGGCCCGGCGGG
>JAQCHR010000078.1 GCA_027619655.1 Pseudomonadota bacterium | reverse complement strand
TCATGCCGCCGCCCGCGCTGAGCTTGTCCGGCGGCACCGACTGCATTGCCGTGTTCATGATGAAGGGTTGCGTGAAGCTCATCCCCATGCGGCTGACGATGAAGAACGACATTACCAGGATGATCGGGGTGTTCACGTCGGCGCCGCTCATGGGCGCATTGCCAACGGCGAACAGGAACAGCCCGATGATAATCCCCCAATGGGCCGGCATGGTATCCGCGAGCTTGCCCGTGAAGGGCAGGGTCGCGACGATCAGCAGCGCCGAAGGCAGCATGACCAGCGCCGCGTCGAGCGGCCGCAGCCCCTGGACAAGCTGCGTGAAGACCGGCACCGCGTAGCCGGCGCCGAAATTGCCGAAGCCGAACACGAAGGCGATGATCGCCGTCATCGCGAACCGCTTGTTGCGGAACAGGGAGACATCCATCAGGGCCGCGCCGGGCCGCAGCTGCGTCGCCACCATCAGCGCGCTGGTGACGATGCCCGTGGTGAACAGGGCGACAATGTAGCCGGAATTCCATCCTTCCCGCGCGCCGTCGGTCAGCCCGGTAATCAGGCAGTAGACGCTGACCAGCAGTAGCAGGTAGCCCGGCCAGTCGAAGGGCCGCCGCTGCGTACTGGGCACCGAGGGGATGAACACCCAGCCCATCGCCGCCGCCGCCGCGATGACAGGCAGCGGCGCCCAGAAGATATAGCGCCAGTGAAAGAGATCGATGAAGATGCCGCCGAAGATGGGGCCGACCGCGACGGCCATGAACACGCCCATGGAATAAAGCGCCATGGCATAGCCGCGCCGCGATGCCGGGAAAACCTCGAACGCCACCACCATGACCAGCGGCTGGATGACGCCAGAGGCCGACCCCTGCAGGATGCGGCCAACGACGATCATCGAGAAATCATGGCTCAGCGCCGCAATCATGCTGCCGAGGGCGAATACCGCCGCCATCAGCATAAAGGCGCCGCGCTGGCCCAGGGCCGCGACCAGCCAGGCGCTCAGCAGCTGGCTGGTGACCATGGTGATGTTGAACGCCGTCGCCATCAGCTGGGCCTGGTCGAGCCCGATGCCGAAGGCGCCCATGACATCGGGCGTGGCCACGTTCACGATCGTGCTGGACATCACCATCGTGAACGACGCCATCATGCCCGCAGTCATCACCAGGACGCGGTAGGACGGGCCGAACCGGGCAAACAGGTCACTCATCGATTCGGTGGTTGTAAAGATGGCAGGCATCCTGTTCTGGCCCGGTATCGTGTGCACCTGTATCGAAGATTTTTCGCCCGGCGCACCACTGTCCGTCGCCGGGAATGATGGGACGCCACCGCCGACCCGTCAATCGACGCCCGGCGGGCCTGCCGTCAGTCGGGTTTCGCATGCCGTCTTGCCAAGCCCCTGCCCTTGAGGGCACCATGGCGGCGAGGAGGAAAAACAACAATGCAACAAAACGAATTGAAACCCGTTACGGGCCCTCGGGTCTGGCGCGGCCCGGAAATCGCGGCGCACGAGGCGGAATGGACCTATCGTCTGTCGCCGGACGACATTGCCGAACTCGACCTCGCGGTCGAAAAAATCGTCGCGCAGGGCCTGGATGTCCTGGATATCACGCGGGAGAATTTTTCACTGCCCCGTTTCAGCCGGACCATCCGGCGTATCGACGATGCCCTGCACAAGGGCGTCGGATTCGCCATGATCCGGGGGATTCCGGTCGACCGCTATGACAGGCGGCAGGCGGCCATCGCGTATTTCGGCATCGGCGCGCATCTGGGCGAGGCGGTGGCGCAGAACGCGAAGGGGCATGCGCTGGGCCATGTCTATGACCTGGGCTTCGATGCCAGCAAACCGACCGGGCGCGGCTACCAGACGTCGGAGACGCTGAATTTCCATACCGACCCGGCGGATGTGGTCGGGCTGCTGTGCCTGAAGACCTCGAAATCCGGCGGCACGAGCGCCATTGTCAGCTCGGGCGCGGTCTACAACGCGATGCTGGCGGAGCGGCCGGATCTGGTGCAGGTACTGACCGAAACCATCTGCCGGGACCGGCGCGGCGAAATCCCCGAGGGGCGCGACCCCTGGTACCGGCTGCCGGTGTTCAATTTCCGCGACGGCCACCTGACGACCAATTACGTGCGCAGCACCATCAACAAGGCGCAGCGGTTCGAGAACCTGCCGCGGCTGACCGAGGCGCAGTTGGAAGCCTTCACGCTGATCGAACGGATCGCATCGGATCCGGCGCTGGTGCTGAACATCGACTTCACGCCCGGCGATATCCAGTTCCTCAGCGATCACTACATCATGCATTCCCGCACCGCCTTTGAGGATTATCCGGAACCGGAGAAGCGGCGGCATCTGCTGCGGCTGTGGCTGGCCTGCGATTCGGCACCGCCGCTGGTCGACCCGTATTACGAATTCATGGGCAGGACCGCATCGGGCCGGCCGGACGGCTACCTGATGCCCGGGGTCACGCTGACCGCGCCGCTGTATCCGGAAGACGGCGGACCCGGCGCCAGCACGCAACGACTCGCGGAAAAAGTCGGCTGAAGCAGGAGATCGGTATGCAGGACGCGCCGGTTATCGAAATTGTTCCCAGCGGCGCGGCGCTGGGCGCGGAAGTGCGCGGCATCGACCTGTCGAAGCCGCTAGATGCGAAGACCTTCGCAACCCTCGAAGCGGCGTTCAACGAGCATTCGGTGCTGTATTTCCGCGATCAGGATCTACAGCCGGAAGAGCTGATCGACTACGCAAGGCGGTTCGGCGAGGTCCAGACGCTGCTGCTGAACCACTACGCCATGAAGGAGCACCCGGAAATCCTGTATGTGTCGAACATCCAGGAGAACGGCAAGGATATCGGCTACGCGGATGCGGGTTCGGTCTGGCACACGGACATGTCCTATGAAGACAATCCGCCGCGGGCGACCATGCTGCATGCGCGGGAAATCCCGGTCACCGCCGACGGCACGGTACTGGGCGATACCCTGTTCGCCAGCGCGGTCAAGGCATATGACTCGCTTTCACCCGCGATGAAGGACAGGCTAAAGGGGCTGCGCGCCGTGCATGACGTCGCGGGCCGCCGCCGCAAGAAGGGCACCGCCAACCCCGAGGACCAGAAGCGGCACGAGGCCTACCGGCTGAAGCCCCATCCGGTGACCCGGAGCCATCCCTGGACCGGGCGGAAGGCCATCTACGTCAACAAGGGCGAATGCTGCGCCATCGAGGGCATGGACGAGGCCGAGGCGCTGGCGCTGATCGACGAACTGGCCGACACCGTGGTCCGCAACGAATTCATCTACCGCCACAAATGGGCCGTGGGCGACATCATCATGTGGGACAATTGCGCCGTGCAGCATCTTGCCCTGAAGGACTACAAGCTGCCGTTGCGCCGCATGATGTGGCGCATCACCGTCGGCTATACCGACGTCTACGAATAAGCCCGAATGGAGCACCCCGCATGCTGATTTCCACCGCCACCGAAACCGCCGAACAGCACAAGACCGCCTTCCTGGTGGACAATCAGCCCTATCAGGGCCGCGAATATATCGGCGTTTCGGCCAAGCCGGGCATGCCGGGCTACGGCGAGAATATCGCGGCGAAACGCGGCGGCAGTGAGGTCAACCCGCAGGCCTATCTGGTCATCCAGCCGCCCCATTCGGTCACCCAGCCGCATTTCCACCAGACCAACCAGTTCCAGGTGATCGTCGCCGGCGGCGGCACCATCGGCAAGGTCCGCACCGACCCGCTGACGGTGCAGTATGCGGGGGCGGATACGCCCTATGGCCCGATCAACGCGGAAGCACAAGGCATCAGCTATTTCACCCTGCGCCAGCAATGGGATTCGGGTGCGAAATACCTGCCGGCGCAGCGCGATCTGCTGGTCCGGGGCAAGCAGCGCCAGGTCGTCGGCGTGAAGGCGCACCGCGCCGCCCGCGACCTGCCAACCGAAACCGGCATTGTGCGGCTGGAAACCATGATCGAACCGGAAGCGGACGGGTTGTTCGTCCAGTTCCTGGCGCTTGGTCCGGACACGCGGACGACCCTGCCGAATTCGGGCGAAGGCGGCGGCCAATATCATCTGGTCGCGACCGGGTCGATGCTTCGGGAGGGCGCGGTGCTGCCGCAACTGTCGCTGGAATTCGCCTCGCCCGACGAAGGCGCGGTGGCGATCGAATCCGGCCCCGAAGGGCTCGGCCTGCTGCTGCTGCGCTTTCCTAAACTCTGACCTTCAGCCTTACACGGTGGGGACGGGTTTGCGGCGGATCCCGGACAGCGCATTGCCCGTGATCGCCAGCATCAGCACCGCGCCGCCGGCGAGCGTATAGATCCCCACCGTCTCGCCCAGGAGTATCCAGACCCAGAGCGGGCTCAGCAGGACTTCGGTCATCGACAGCAGGGCCAGTTCCGCCGCCGGGACCGACCGCGACCCCAGTGTGTACAGCACCAGCCCCGCGCCGACCTGGAACACCCCCATCGCCAGCGAAATGACGAGGTCGTTCAACGACACCACGAGTCCGCCGCCATCGGCCAGGCAGATGATTCCCGCGACGCCGGTGGCGAAAAGCCCGGCAAGGAAAACAGCCGGCATCATGTCGTTGAGCTTGCGCCAGCGGATCGCCACCGTGAAACAGGCGAAGGCCAGCGCGGTCGCCCCCGCCGCGGCATTGCCCAGCGCATTGCCCAGCGCGATCCCTTCGCCGACCATCAGCCCGATGCCGCCGATGGCGACGACCATCGCCCACCATGTCGCCCGGCGCACCGGTTCGCCCAGGATCAGCCGGCCCAGCAGCGCGGCAAACAGGGGGGCGGCGGCGAACATGAACACCGCATTGGCGATGCTGGTGGTCTGCATGGCGTAGATCGCGCCGGTGAAGGCGACAACGAGGCAGGCACCGCCGATCACCGCCGCAATCCCCGAACGCCGGATCACCGCCATCGGTTTGCCGCCGGACTGCAACGCGATGATGACGAACAGGAACGGCACGATGGCAGCGGAGCGCCAGAACAGGATCTGCCAGACATTGGCGGATTCGATCAGCCGGATACCCAGCCCCATGCTGGACCAGCAGACGCCGGACAACAGCACGAACAGCACGCCTGTCTGGTAGGACAGAGTGAGCGACGGTAATGGCGCGGGACGGTACGGAACCATGAACGGGTGCTTCCAGTTAGGGCGATGCCGCACGTTTTAAGCCGGTTGCGGCCCGATTGTCAGCGAAATTCGGTGCGGCTTGGCAGCGGCAGGGGCACGGCATGCCCACATCTTGCTGTCGGGCCGCTCGCCTGCCGATCCGCGACCTGCTAGGGTTTTACCCGGCCAGATATGGCGCGCAACGTGGAGAGGGGTCATGCAGTTCAGCGTATTCATCAGTTCCGAACATAATCCCGGACCGGAGGCGACCACCGGTTTCGCGGGGCATGTCGAGCAAATCAGGCTCGCCCGCGAAGTCGGGTTCGACGGCGTCGCCATGGGCAACCACCTGTCCTACGGCGAAACCGTCTGGTTCCCGACCCTTGAAACGCTGATGCGCATCGCGCCGGAAGCCGAAGGCATGAAGATGGCGAGTTGCGTGCTGATCCTGCCGCTGTACCACCCGCTGCTGGTGGCGCAGCAGGCGGCGCTGCTTGATATCGCCAGCGGCGGCCGCTTCACGCTGGGCGTTGCGCCCGGTTGGCAGCAGGACGAGTTCAAGGTGCTGGGCATCGACTTCAAGACCCGGATGAGCCGCTTCCGCGAATCCGTCGAACTCATCCGGCGGCTGTATACGGAAAAGGGCGTCACCTTCGCCGGCAAGCATTTCAATACGGAGAACCTGACCCTGGTGCTGCAGCCGCTGCAGAAACCGCGCCCGCCGATGTGGTTTGGCGGCAGCGTGGACCCGGCGATCAAGCGTGCCGCGGAACTCACCGACACGGCACTGGGCGATACCTGGGTCGCGTCGGCCCATCTGCACACCTCGGTGATCGCCGGCCAGGCGAACCTGTACCGGGAAAGCCTGGACAAGTTGGGCAAGCCGCAGCCGAAGGAACTGCCGCTGCTGCGCAACATCGTGGTCGCACCCGACAAGGAAACCGCGATCCGCGAAGCGGGGCCGTATCTTGCCGCCAGCTACAAGGTCTTCGGGCAATGGGGGGTATTTTCCAAAGTCGCCGGCCTTGGCAAGCAGACGCTCGAGCTCGAGGAACTGCTGGCCGACCGGATCATCCTCGGCTCGCCGGAACAGGTCGCCGAACAACTGCTCGAACTGGCGCATGCGACGGGGTTCCAGCGCCTCATCACCCGTATCCAGTGGGTCGGCATGGAACAGCGCATCGTGCTGCGCACCATTGAACTGCTGGGCACGAAAGTCCTGCCCATGCTGCGCAAGGAACTCGGCTGAGCGTCAGCGCGCCCCGACGGTGACCGCGCCATCGATGAAATCGAGGATATCGGGTGCGAAATCGTCCGGGGCCCCAGTGGACAGGCTGGCGATGGCGGATGCAGCCACCGCCTCGCCGACCACCGCGCGCCGCGCCCCCGCCAGCGCGGCCAAGAATGCCGGGGTGAATTCCGGATGCGCCTGCACGGTCATCGTGGTTTTGCCGATCCGCATGCCCGCATAGCGGCAGAAATCCGACGACATGAAAATTTCCGCGCCGGGTGGCGCCGCCGTCACCTGGTCCTGGTGCCAGGCCAGCAGGGAAACCGGCGCGTTCCGGCCGGGCACGTCGTAGCGTTCCAGCCCGCAGGACCAGCCGCCGGAAAATTTTTCCGCCTTGCCGCCCAGTGCCTCGGCGATCGCCTGGTGGCCGAAGCAGATACCGACCAGCGGCACCTTGTCCGCGTGCACCGCGCGCAGAAAGGATTTCAGCTTGGTGATCCAGGGAAACCCGTCATACACGCTACAGCGCGACCCGGTCACGATCCAGGCATCGGCATCGGACGGTCGCGCGGGAAAATCATCCTGCAGCGCCACATAGGTTTCGAACGTGATGCCCGGCCGGGAGAGCAGGCGCACGAACATGTCGTTGTAGTCGCCATGTTCGGCGATCAGTTCATCGGGCGATTGTCCCGTCTGCAATATTCCGATTTTCATATGCCCACCCTGTCGCGCAATGCATACCACCAGGAACCGACCGTGGAATAGGGTGCGCGCAGCATCTGCCCGCCGGGAAACGGCACCCAGGGCAGCTTCGCGAAAGTATCGAACCGGGCAAGGTCGCCATCCACCGCCTCGGCGAGGATCGACCCGAAAAGATGCGAGCCCGTGACCCCGTGGCCGCTATAGCCATGCGCGAAATAGATCCCCTCGTCCAGCCTGCCGAGTTGCGGCACGCGCGTGAAGGACAGAGCGAAATTGCCGCTCCAGGCGTAGTCGATTTTTACATCGCGCAGCGACGGAAACACCTTGTTCATGTTCGGCCGGATCTTGGCGACGATATCGGCCGGATCGGTGCCGCCATAGACGACGCCGCCGCCGAAGATCATCCGTTTGTCCGCCGAGAGGCGGTAATAGTCGAGGATATAACGGTTGTCCTCAACGCATTTGTCGGTCGGCAGCAGCGCCGCCGCGTGGTCCGCGTCAAGCGGTTCCGTCGCGATCATCTGGGTCGATACGGGCATGACCCGCGCCGCCAGCGCCGGCACGACCTTCCCCAGATAGGCATTGCCGCAAACCAGCACCGTCTTCGCCGTCACCGTCCCGGCCGCCGTCCGCACCACGACATCGCCGCCGCGTTTCTCCACGCCGGTTACCGGCGACAGTTCGAAAATCCGCCCGCCCAGCGATTCGAGCGCCCGCGCCTCGCCCAACGCCAGGTTCAGCGGATGCATATGCGCGCCGGAGGTATCCATCATCCCGCCGAAATAGACGTCGCTGCCGATGTGGCGGCGCATGGCGTCGCGATCCAGCATTTCATGATCGTCCATGCCGTGCCGGCGCCACAGCACCTGCTTGGCTTCCAGTTCGCGCATATGCCGAGCAGTATAGGCGGCGTAGATATTGCCGGGCTTGAGGTCGCAGCCGATACCGTATTGTTCGACCAGCCGGTAGATGATCCGCGCGCCCGCCTGCAACAACCCGCCGACAAAGGCTTCGGTTTCCGCGCCGTAGCGCCGGCCGATACTGTCCAGTCCCGCGTTCAGCCCGTTCACGATCTGGCCGCCATTGCGGCCCGACGCGCCCCAGCCGACCCGCGCGCCTTCGACGACCGCTACCTTGTAGCCCTTTTCCGCCAGGTGAAGTGCTGCGGACAGCCCCGAATAGCCGGCCCCGACAACACAGATATCGGCCGCCGCATCACCGGCCAGTGGGACCGGCGTGCGGACGGTATTGGCCGAGGCCGCGTAATAGCTGTCGGGGTAGGATCCGTCACCCGCATAGGCACGATTTTGTCCGGTCATTAAACGATCTCGAGATAGGCGCCGAACTCGAAATCGGTGACATTGGAGGCAAAGCCGGCGATTTCCTGCCGCTTGCAGGCCACCAGCATGGATTGCAGCTTCTCGTCGAAGAAATCCGGGATGATCTGCCCGTCCTCGAAGGCGTTCACCGCCGAGGCCCAGTCCGCCGGCAGCTTCGGAAACCGTTCGGCATAGGCTCGGCCCTGGAACGGTGCCGGCGGCACGAGCTTGTTTTCAGTCCCGTACAACGCCGCGCCGAGGATCGCCGCCATGACCAGATACGGATTCGCATCCGCGCCCGCAACGCGATGTTCGATCCGGCGCGATGTGTTGTCGCCGCCCGGTATGCGGATCGCCGTCGTCCGGTTCTCGTAGCCCCATGACACCGAAGTGGGGGCGTGCGTATCGGGACGCAGCCGGCGGTATGAATTGAAATGCGGCGCGAAGGCGAGCGTCGATTCCGCCATGCCGGCCAGCAATCCGGCAACCGCGCGTGCGAGAATGGGCGATCCTTCCGCTGTGCCATTGTCGAAAACATTGTTGTCGTTCTCGTCGAGCAGGCTGAAATGCACATGGAAGCCGTTGCCCGAACGGGTGCCATAGGGCTTGGCCATGAAGGTCGCTGCAAACTGATGCTTGCGTGCCACGCCCTTGATCAGCCGCTTGAAAAGCACCGCGTCATCGGCAGCCTTCAGCGGATCAGCCGAATGCCGCATGTTGATTTCAAACTGCCCGACGCCGTTTTCCGCAACCGCCGCATCGGCGGGAATATCCTGCTTGGCGCATTCCGCATAGACATCCCAGAAGAACTCGCCGAAATCGTCCAGTTCGTCGATCGAAAGAATCGCGTCGGAATCGATCCGCTTGCGGGTATAGGGCGAAATCGGCGGCACCGCGTGGTCCGGTTCCGGATCGATCAGATAGAACTCCAGTTCCGTGGCAACCACCGGCCGCAGCCCTTGCGCCCGGTAACGATCCAGTACGTGCGCCAGCGCCTGTCGCGGGTCACCGAGGAACGGCTTCGCACCCTCTTCAAACATCCACAGGGGAATGAGCGCGCTGGGACGCGAGGTCCAGTTGATCGGAATCATGCCCCGGCCGGTCGGGATGCAGTACCCGTCGGAATCGCCGCTTTCGAAGACCTGCCGGTTCCCGACGATGTCTTCGCCCCAGATATCGACCCCGACAATCGAAAGCGGCATCCGGATATTCCCATCCAGGACCTTTTCCGCCTGTTCCACGGGTATGCGCTTGCCGCGCAGGATGCCATTCAGGTCGCAGACGGCGACCTGCAGGCTCGCAATTTCCTTGTGGGCGCCCAGCCAGGAGATGACATCCGAAACGGGGCCGGCCACAATATCTGAATCAGGACACATGATGGCGCCATCTGGAAATACTGAAACCGGGCGGGCGATCAGCCACTATTTCGAGCAACCTGGAACTCCTGCAATACACAATTAACCATAGCACGACGCAGCGTTAATATTCCCATAGTACTAACAGGTTCATTTAGAGAAACCTACCCGGCCTCTTGCCCGTCCTTGACCGGTTTTTCGGATCAGCCGCCCGATTCCGTGACCGGGCCGGACGCGCATAAAGCGGCAGGAAGCCGCCGGAAACTTGCCGACGCGCGGCGGCTGGCATGGTTTAACGGTCGTAGGGGCTCAACACATCGACGGCGTGGAGCTGCATGTCGATTTCCGCGCCGCTGCGCGTTACCGGCACGCAAAGGCGGCAATAGTAATAGGGGAAATCAATTGTCGGATCGACAATCACGAATTCCGGCGCGCCCAGGTCGCAGACCCTGTTGCAGGACCGCAGGGTCTTTTCCAGCAAAACCCCGCTGAGCCGTTCATCGAAATAGACGCCGCCCGGATCGCGCGCGCCCGCCATCATCGCCATGGGCCGCATCCGGAACCGCCGCGTGCTCGCATCGGCCTCGACATCGACAAATACCAGCTGGCGCGCAACCGTCGGCAGATCGGCCGATACATCCAGTTCGGCCCACAAAGGGGCTGTCTTGCCGCAACGCTTGTCATCCCAGTACTGGTAAGTCAGGAGGATCGCCTCGGAGAACGATAGGGCCCTGGACAAACTGGAATCCGCAGTAAAAAAAGAAAATTCTGCTGCGAAACGGTTAATCAGGTCACTCATTATTTAACCATTACTTATGATACCATACCAATATACTGCAGATTGGCTTATTATCAACCATACGTTCCTTGCCTATCCGGTTGACTCCCATGCCCACTAGATCTAGCGTTGGGCA
>JAQCHR010000077.1 GCA_027619655.1 Pseudomonadota bacterium | reverse complement strand
AAACGCTCAGCAAGCTCCGCGCCGCCTTCAAAAAGGACGGCACGGTAACGGCCGGCAATGCCTCTGGCATCAATGACGGAGCCGGCGCTACCGTGCTGATGCGGTCGGACGAAGCGGCCAAGCGCGGTATCACGCCGCTCGGCCGGATCGTTTCCTGGGCGACGGCGGGTGTCGATCCGACGATCATGGGCACCGGCCCGATCCCGGCCAGCCGCCGCGCGCTGCAAAAGGCCGGCTGGAGCGTCGATGACCTCGACCTGATCGAAGCGAACGAGGCTTTCGCGGCACAGGCCTGCGCCGTGAACCGCGACCTTGGCTGGGATGTGTCGAAGGTCAATGTCAATGGCGGCGCTATCGCGCTCGGTCACCCGATCGGCGCAAGCGGCACCCGCGTGCTGTGCACGCTGCTGTATGAAATGGCCCGCCGTGACGCGAAAAAAGGTCTCGCGACGCTCTGCATCGGCGGCGGCATGGGCATTGCCATGTGCATCGAACGCGACTGATCTGCAACTGAAAACGTGAGATGCCGGGGGGTGTTTTACCTGCCCGACAAGTAGAGCGAGACGACCCGTCCAGAGATCTGGGCGGGTCGTTTACGTTTCAGCCGCTCGATTTTCGAACAATCTTGACCTGCATCAATGCCCGTTTGCGGCCCGTATATAGGGTGCCGTTGAAGGTTCCTTTTCTTTCATGGAGAAGATCAGATGGCAGGGATAGCGAAGAACAACGGCAAGAAGAAATCATCGGAAACGGCAGTTCCGGCGGAAATTGAGCCACGCCATCCGTTCCATATGCTGCATGGCCAGATTGACCGGCTGTTCGATGATTTTTACAAGGACTGGAGTTTCGGCCCGACGCGGGGTTCATGGCTGCGGCCATTCGGCAAGGCGATGGATATTTCGCAGGTCGATCTGTCGGCGGATATCGTGGAAAAAGACAATGGCTACGAAATCAGTGTCGAAATGCCGGGTGTCGATGAGAAGGATACGTCCATCAGCGTGACCGATGGCACCATCACCATCAAGGGCGAGAAGAAGACGGAACATGAGGAAAAGAAGGATAGTTACTACCTGACGGAGCGCAGCTTCGGATCCTTCCAGCGTTCCTTCCGTCTGCCTGACGATGTCGCGGATGACAGGATCGACGCCAAATACGCCAAGGGCGTGCTGACGGTCACAATGCCCAAGACCAAGTCGCCAAAGGCAAAAGCCCGAAATATCGAAATCAAACCAGCATGAGGTCCGTGGCCTCCCGGCCACATATTCCCAACGGGGCCTCATATCCTTGCCGGCCGGACCTGTTGTCCGGCCGGTTTTGTTTCAGGCCGGCTGCCGTTCCGCGGGTTCAGTCGTCGCGTTTTGCCAGTTCCTTTCGCGCCAGCGCGACCCAGTAGGAGACGCCATTGGCGATGATGCCGTCGTCGAAATCATAGCGTGGCGCGTGGATGAACTCGTCAGATTCCGTAATCCCATTGCCGATGAACGCGTAGCAGCCGGGCACCTGTTCCAGCATGAAGGCGAAATCCTCGCCGCCCGGCAGCGGGTTCAAGTTCGGGTTCACATTGGCCGTGCCGATCGCTTCCTGTGCCGCGGCAATGGCGATGTCGGTCTGTTCGTCCCAGTTTACCGTCGCCGGGTAGCCGTGCGTATAGGTCGATTCCACGGTGCAGCCATGCGCGCGGGCGATTGCATCCGCCATTTCGGCCAGTCGCTTTTCCAGCAACTCGCGGACCTGCGGCACGAAGCTGCGCGCCGTGCCGCCGATGAAAACCTCCGAGGGGATGATGTTCAGTGAGCCGATATCGCCGGCCGCGATATGGCCGAGGCTGATAACGCCGGTCTGCAGCGGATCGACATTGCGGCTGACGATGGTCTGCAGCGCCATGGTGAACTGCGCCGCCGGCATGGTCGGGTCAGTGCCCTTGTGCGGCATCGATCCATGCCCGCCCGTGCCGCGGAAGATCGCAGTCCAGCGGTCACTGGCGGCCAGCGTCGGCCCATGCCGCAATCCGATATGGCCCTTCTCGATGCCGGGCATGTTGTGCAACCCGTAGACCGCATCGCAGGGAAATTTCTCGAACAACCCGTCATCGATCATCGCTTTCGCCCCGGCGAGGCCTTCTTCCGCCGGCTGGAAAATGAAATGCAGCGTGCCATTGAACTCGTCCGATTCCGCCAGATAGCGTGCGGCGCCCAGCAGCATGGTGGTGTGTCCGTCATGACCGCAGGCATGCATCTGTCCTTCATGGACCGACTTGTGCGCAAAGGTATTCTTCTCGTGAATATAAAGGGCGTCCATATCGGCCCGGAGCCCGATGGCGCGGTTTGAATCGCCCCGGCGCAGGGTACCGACAACGCCGGTCTTGCCCAAACCCCGATCCACCTCGATTCCCCAGGCTTCCAGGTTCCTGGCAACGATATCCGCTGTCCGGTTTTCCTCATAAGCCATTTCAGGATGCTTGTGGATATCGCGGCGGATCGCGGTCAGTTCGGCCTCATAGGATTCGATCCTGGCCCGGCGTGTTTCGGATTCCATATCGGTCATGTCTGCGCTCCCTGTTCTGGCCATGCGAAAACCACGTCGATCTGGAGTTGCCGCTTCAATGTCCGCGAGAAATTTGTTTCCACGAGCATCAGCGGCGTCATGCCCATCGCATGCAGGTCGTTGAGGAAGGACAGATAGGTTTCCTCGCCCCGGTACAGCGGGAACAGTGACAGCTCCATCTGCAATCCCGTGATCCGTTGCAGTGTCTCGGTCGCGCCGTTCAGGACATTGCGCTCGAATCCCTGCGTATCGATCTTCAGGAAAATGCGCCGGGCATCACCGATCCAATCCGGCAGCACCGAATCCAGCCGGCGCATCGGGACGGTGACGCGTTCGGTGCTCTGCGTCTTCGGCAGGGTCCGCAGCAGGTCGTCGCTGGCGTCCAGGGCGCTGCTCATATCGGTGGAATCGGAAACGTTTATGTCGATGTCGCCATCGGCATCGCCGATGGCCATGCGCTCCGCGACGCGCCACCTGTTGTCCGCCGCTGCCGCTGCCGTCAGCATTGCATGCGCCGAGGGGACGGGCTCGAACGAAAGAATGTGCCCGTCATAACCTGCCTGGCGAAGCGATTGCCCGGTCTGGCCCACATTGGCGCCGACATCGACCACCAGATCGACCTGCCGGTCCTGCAGGATACTGACGATCTTGCCGGGGGTTGTCTTGTCCGTCCGCTTCCGGGAAAAAGGCAGAATGCGCATGATCAGTCCGCCGCCTGCGTCCAGGCCCGCTCCCCGGGGGCGGGCGGGTTGCGTGGCGGCCCGGCAAAACACTGTGCAATTGCCATCCATTGCGTCGCGGCATCGCCGGTTACGCTCAGCGATGTGTCGGCGATATTCCGGCCCTGGGTGACGACATGGCAGAATTCAGCGGCGCTGCCCGAAACGCGGCTCCCTGTATTCTCCGAACCCGGAAAATCCCAGATGGCGCCCGACGGCGCCGTAAGCGTGACATGGGGCGTTTCCGCCGGCGGTTCCAAGCCGCGATTCCGGAACGTCCACCCGAAGGTCTTCACCCCCAGAACGGCGATATTCTTCAAACGGTCGGCCGGCCTGCGCGGGCGGCGCAGCAGGTCAAAGATGTCCTGGCCATGCGCCCAGGTCTCCATCTGTCGGGCCGTTGCGGCCGAGCGGACGCTCATATCCGGGCCAGACCACTGGACCCGCGCCTTGGGGTCGGCGGCGGCGACCTGGCGGCACATTTCCTGAAAATATTCGTACCATTGCGCCATCAGTTTGCGGCCGGATTCGAGTTCCGGGCCCAGCCGGTTCCGGGCAGCCTCGTCGCCGCGATCCCGCGCGTCCTGCCTGGCCTGCTTGAATAGGGCGTAGGCGGCGGGGTCGGTCATGGTCAAGACCACGGCCCAGTCGCCGCCATGCAGATGGCCGATGACCTGGTTCACCGTCCAGCCGTTAAACGGAGTCGGGCGGTCCCAGTCGCTGTCATCCAAAGAATACAGGAGTTCGAATAGCTCCTCGCCTTCTTCGCGAAGGTCGGCCGCTAGTTGCTGCATCGTGTTTTCCGATCATTTCGTATGCGGCGGATGACACCATGCAGCAAACCGGATGTCCAGTCGCCGCCAGCTATGCCATAGAAGTAACTACCCAGATAATGCGTTAGGTCATTGCGCGGGACAATAAAAATGTGATTTCATTTATGCGACGCTCGGGTTTCCGCGCGGAACTGATGGTTATCCCGACGCGTTCAAGCAAGGAGAAGACAGGCAGGAAACAAGGCAGGCAGGGTCGGGAGGTAGTTGGAATGTTATTGTCGAAGTTGCTCAATCGTATGATTCGCGTCGGCACGCTAAACATCATCGACGCAAACGGCCAGTTGCACAGATTTGCCGGTTCGCCAGGCCCCGAAGCGACGGTCAGGCTCCATGACAAGTCATTGCACCGCAAGCTTTTCATCAATCCGGACCTGTATCTGGGTGAAGCCTATATGGACGGTACGCTGACCCTGGAAAATTGCGATCTTCGCGAATTCCTGCGGGTTGTGATCAGCAACCATCAATTTGCACATGACGATACGGTTTATTCGTTGTCCTCGACCTTGTCGCGACTGACGCGCTGAATACATCAGTACAATCCGGTTTCGCGGGCGAAAGCCAATGTCGCGCATCACTACGATCTGGCGGTCGATTTCTACGATTTGTTCCTCGACCGCGACCGCCAGTACTCCTGCGGCTATTTCCGCACACCCGATGAAAGCCTCGAACAGGCGCAACTAGACAAGCGCCTGCATATCGCGGCCAAACTGCTGCTGGAGCCGGGTCAAAAGGTGCTGGATATCGGGTCGGGATGGGGCGGTCTGTCCACCTATCTGGCCCGCACCGGGGACGTGCACGTATCCGGCCTGACCCTTTCCACCGAGCAATTTCAGGTCGCGAAGCGGATCGCGGCGGAAGAAGGGCTGGAAGACAGGGTGGATTTCCATCTCCGCGATTACCGGGAGGAAACCGGAACCTATGACCGCATCGTTTCGGTGGGCATGTTCGAACATGTCGGCGTGCGTCATTACGGCGATTATTTTTCCAAGATCAACGAATTGCTGTCGGAGGATGGTATCTGTCTGCTGCATTCCATCGGCCGGCTGTCGGGTCCGGCCTCCACGGCCGGCTGGGTGCGCAAATACATTTTCCCCGGCGGCTATTCCCCGGCGCTGTCAGAAGTGATGGCGGCGGTGGAGAAAGCCGGGCTATGGGTGGCCGATATCGAAATCCTGCGCGTGCATTATGCCGACACCCTGCTGGCCTGGCAGCGGCGGTTCCAGGAAAACCGGGCAAAGGCGGCGGAGATGTTCGATGAGCGCTTCTGCCGGATGTGGGAATTCTATCTGGCGATCAGCGAAGCCGTGTTCCGCTATGGCGATCATTTCGTTTTCCAGATGCAGATCGCCCGGCAACGCGACGCCGTACCGTTGACGCGCGATTACCTGACGGACTGGGAGCGCGCGCATGGCGTCGAGGCGGAACCGGTACGGCTGCGCCCCCGGGCGGGGTGACGCTCTCGACCTTGCTGTGCCGCCCGTCTATCGTTCCGCTGCATCAAACAGGCAGTACAGTAAGCGGATTCGATGGATCTTCAGTTGACGGACAAGGTTGCGCTGGTAACCGGCGCCAGCCGCGGTATCGGCATGGGGGCGGCGAAGGTTCTGGCGGCGGAAGGATGCCGCGTGGCGATCTGCGCCCGGCGGGAAAACCTGCTGGAGGGCGTGGCCGATGAAATCGAAGCGGCCGGTAATCCGCGCCCGTTCACCATTGTCGAGGATGTTCTGCCCAGCGACGCCGGCGCGCGCATTCGCGACAGGGTACTGGGCGAATTCGGACGCTGCGATATCCTGATCAATTCGGCGGGCGGCTCGCGCTCGATCCCCTGGGATGCGAATGACGCGGTCTGGGATGAAGGCATGCTGCTCAATTTCGATGCTGTCCGCCGGCTGACCAACGCTATCGTCCCGTCCATGCTTGCAAACGGTTACGGCCGGGTCATGACCATGACAGGGATCATGGAGCCTGCCGGCGTCAATGTCGCATTGGCGGCAAAGGCGGCAGTGCATGCCTGGTCGAAAGGTATGGCGCGGGTCCATGCGAAGGCCGGCGTGACCTTCAACTGCCTGCCGCCCGGCCGGATCAAGAGCGAGCAGATCATGGATCGGCTGCATGCGGATCCGGTCGCCCGCGAACGCTATATCGAAGAGAATATTCCGGTCGGTTATTTTGGCGAACCGGAGGACATGGGTTATCTGATCGCTTTTCTGGCGTCGCCGCGGGCTCGATACATCACGGGCGAAATCATCCATGTGGACGGCGGCATGCACCGCTATGCGTTTTAGGTCAGATCATGGTTGGTTGGAATCGCCTCTGGCGACCCAACAACCATTCAAACCTGTGAAGGTGCTATAGCGTCGTGCTAAAGCCGCCGGAGCGCCGGCACTGCCAAAGCCATGACCAGCCCGGTAGCGACCAGCGCCGCGCCATTGATGAGCAGGGCGTTGCCGACGCCAGCCCATTCGGCGAAGGCGCCCATCTGCAGATGTCCCAGCGGGGCCGCGCCGATGGCCAGGACCCAGACGCCCATGGCGCGACCACGCAGGTGATTGGCGACGCTGAGCTGCATCATGCTCTGGGTCAATATATCCGAGGATGTCGCCATGGACGTCACCAGGAAGATCGCCAGCAGAGTCAGCATTAGTGGACTCTCGATGGACAGCAGCATCAGGCAACTGCCGAACGCGACGATCACGCAGAGGAAGATGATTCCCCGGTGCTGGATGGCGCCAACCAGCGAAAAGGTCAGCCCGGCCGCGATGCCGCCTGACGCCCGCGCGGCATGCATCAGCCCCAGGCCATCCGCGCCGAGGGTCGAGCGCATCACCGCGAGCTCGGGCAGCGTTGTCGCGAAGGAAAAGCCGAAGATCTCGATGGATGCCGTTACGGCGAGCAGCATCAGCAGGACCCGGTTGCTGCCCAGTTCGGCGGCGTATTCGCGAAGATTCTGGCGGATCGGCGCCCGCAGGGTTACGGCCGCGGCGCCGGCTGTCCGGAAGCCGGAGAACAGCAGGAATGCGATGCCATGGCCTGCCGCCACGGTCAACAGCGCCGCCGGCGCGCCGTATCGATGCATGATCGCGCCTGCGGCAAGGGCGCCGAAAAGCTGCCCGCAGCGCGACCCCAGATTGACAAGGCCGATGGCGGCGGTCACCTGCTGGGGACCGGCGATGTCATAGGCATAGCTGGCGCGCACGGGCTGATGCATGGCGCGCAGGCTGCCGCTGACCAGGGTGAAGGCGATCAGCAGCCACAATGCGGTAAGGTCGAACGTCAGGCACAGCGCAAACAGCAGCAGATTGACGATGATTGCGCATTCGATCCCGCGCAGCAGCTTGCGCCGGTCGATCCAGTCCGCGACGACGCCGGACAGCATGCCAAAGACGAAGAACGGCAGGAAATAGATCGCCAGCGTGATCCCGACCCAGGCGGTGGAGTCCGTAAGACGCAGTACCAGCAGCCCGATGACCACATGTTCGCCGGTCATGCCCTGCTGGTTGAAAGCGGCGCCGGCCAGCAGGCGGCGAAAATCAACATCGCGCAGCAAGGGCAGCGGGATCATGGCGTCGTCGCCGCCATGGCGGTTACGCGGTCACAGCGCGTTGCAGGGTCGTCTAAGCGTCCGCCACATATGCGATGACGGGGTATTATCGTTGCCGAGACCTTCTTCCGGCTGCCGGAAATGGCGGCCGATGATGTCCTCGAATTCGCCGAGTTCCACGATAACGTCGGGATCGAAGGAATACAGGTCGTTCACGCAGATCATGCGCCCGGACATATACCATCTGTGCTGTCTGGCGCGTTCGTATTCGGCGACGATATAGGGGTCGAGCTGATAATCCGCGCCGAACATCCTGACGTAATTTTCCGGATAGGCGTATCCGACTGATTCGTCGGGAAAAAACCGCATGCACTGATGCATCCGGATGGCCCAGGAAACTTCCTCATCGACATAGGGCTCGATCAACTGCGCACCCCAGTAGCCGTGATCGGCACGGATAAAGCCGACGACGGCGACATCGTGCAGCAGGCAGGCCAGCACCATCTTTTCCGGCAACCCGTTCTTTTTCGCCAAACGGGCGCTTTGCAGCAGGTGCTGCTGTGTCGGCGCGAAGCGGTACCGGAAGAAATCCACGAGCGTCGGCTTCTCCGGCATCTGCGGCAGGCGCGGGTCTTCACCCATCAGCAATTGCTTGCCGGTGCCCTGGCCAAACCCGTTGCCCAGCGACTGGTTGCCATCCGCCAGATTGTACAGCAGCGACTTGGTGACCAGCCGGTCGCCCAGCGCCCTGATCTGCTGTTCCTCCAGTGCGTCCGCACGTTCCGCAAGTGTTTGTGTTGCCGCCATGGCGTTTCTCCCCCATACGGCGGGTATATCACCCGCCTGAAACACCTTTAAGCTATGAGGCATCCGTAGTGCCGTCAATTGAAGGGAATCTGAAATATGGATGCCGGAATGGAATTTTAATATGCGCAATGCTGGAAATTACGTTTTGTTAACATTGTTTCGCGTTAATTCGATTCACGAAATTGCCATTCGCCATCGGTGTTCGCCACTTCTCATGGCGCATGAATAGGTGTAATCACAGTGATATCGTTGCAGCATGATTTCGCGGCCGGCGCCATGGCGGTGTTTGGCATGCGTTCAATAGAGGAGGGGATCCGCCCGTGACTGGTCAAGACAGCCTGAAGACCCGCCGTACGCTGAATGTGAACGGCAAGTCCTATGACTATTATTCCGTTGAAGCTGCCGGCAAAGCGCTGGGCGTCGATTTCACCCGCTTACCCTATTCGATGAAGGTTCTGCTGGAAAACCTGCTGCGCTTCGAGAACGGCCGCAGCGTCAAGGTGGACGACATCAAGGCAATCGGCGACTGGCTGACCGAGCGCACCAGTACGCGGGAAATAGCCTATCAACCGACGCGTGTGCTGCTGCAGGATTTTACCGGCGTCCCCGCCGTTGTCGATCTCGCGGCGATGCGCGATGCCTTCATCAAACTGGGCGGCGACGCCAAGCGGATCAACCCGCTGTCGCCGGTCGATCTGGTCATCGATCATTCGGTGCAGATCGATTACTCCGGTTCGGCCGATGCCTTCCGCATGAATGTGGAGAAGGAATTCGAGCGTAATACGGAACGCTATGAATTCCTGCGCTGGGGCCAGGGCGCATTTGACAACTTCCGGGTCGTTCCGCCGGGCACAGGCATCTGCCACCAGGTGAACCTCGAATACCTGTCGCAGGTCGTCTGGACCGACAACAAGGCAGGCGGCAATACGCTGGCCTATCCGGATACGGTAGTCGGCACAGACAGCCATACGACCATGGTCAACGGTCTTGGCGTTCTGGCCTGGGGTGTTGGCGGGATCGAGGCGGAAGCCGTGATGCTGGGCCAACCGGTTTCCATGGTAATGCCGGAAGTCATCGGCTTCCGCATGACCGGCGCGCCAAAGGAAGGCACGACGGCGACCGACATCGTCCTGACGGTGGTGCAGATGCTGCGCGCGCGCGGCGTGGTCGGCAAGTTCGTCGAATTCTTCGGGCCGGGCCTTGATCACCTGTCGCTCGCCGATGCGGCGACGATGGCCAATATGGCGCCGGAATATGGCGCGACCTGCGGCATCTTCCCGGTCGATTCAGAAACCATCAATTACCTGACGTTTACGGGCCGCGACGCGGACCGCATCGCACTGGTTGAAGCCTATGCCAAGGCGCAGGGCATGTGGCGCGATTCCAGCACGCCGGAACCGGTTTTCACCGATACGCTGGAACTCGACCTCTCGACGGTAGAGCCCTGCCTCGCCGGGCCGAAGCGTCCCCAGGACCGCGTCCTCCTGTCCGACATGACCAAATCGGCGGCAAAGGCCATGACCGATATGGGCAGTGGCAAGTCGACCCCGGTCGCCGGCAAGGATTTCTCCATTGATCCGGGCGATATCGTGATCGCGGCGATCACAAGCTGCACCAATACGTCCAACCCGGCCGTGTTGCTGGCTGCGGGCCTGGTGGCGCGGAATGCTCGTGCGAAGGGCCTTTCACCCAAAGCCTGGGTGAAGACATCGTTTGCGCCGGGCAGCCAGGTTGTGACCGACTATATGATTGCTGCCGGGTTGCAGGAGCACATGGATGCGATGGGCTTCGGCCTCGTCGGCTATGGCTGCACGACCTGTATCGGCAACTCCGGTCCGCTGGATGAAGCCATCGAGGAAGCGATCAACGAAGGCGATGTTTCCGTTGCCGCGGTGCTTTCCGGCAACCGTAACTTCGAAGGCCGCGTGCATCCGCTGACACTGCTGAACTATCTCGCCTCGCCGCCGCTGGTGGTGGCGTATTCGCTGGTCGGATCGCTGAATGTCGACCTGGTGAAGGATTCGCTCGGCAATGACAAGGACGGCAACCCCGTTTACCTGAAGGATATCTGGCCGACCAACAAGGAAATCAGCGACCTGATCAATTCGGTTCTGACCGCCGAAATGTTCCGCGCCCGCTACGACAACGTGGCGCAGGGTCCGGAGCAGTGGCAGGCCATTCCGGCAACGGGAAGTCTGACCTATGAATGGAGCGCCGGTTCAACCTATGTCCAGAATCCGCCCTATTTCGAAGGCATGAAGATGGAACTGGATCCGCTCAGTGATATCCGCGGGGCGCGATCGATTGCGCTGCTGGCGGATTCGATCACGACCGACCATATCTCGCCGGC
>JAQCHR010000076.1 GCA_027619655.1 Pseudomonadota bacterium | reverse complement strand
CGGGAATTCGATCAGCGGCAGCCCCTCGGCCCGTGGCGGCGCCGGGACGGAACAAACGGTCAGCAGGACGATGCCAGCCGCTGCAAGGGCCCGCAACGGATTTACCAACGCGGCACCAGGACCTTGAAGCGATAGGCGTTCGGCATGCCGTACAGGTATTCGAAATCCACGGGCTTTCCGGATTTCATATAGGCGACCCGGGTGACGTGAATAACCGGCCGGCCCGGCGCGAGGCCCAGCGCGCCGGCGATTTCCGCATTGGCTTCCGCGACGTCGATCAGGAAATCCGCGTGGCCAAGATCATCATCCAGCAGGTCACCCAGAAGCGCATAGACGTCTTTTTCCGCGAGGTCGCATTCCGCCAGTCGGCGGCCAAGGGGCAGGGGGAAATAGCTGATGTCGAAGGAAAGCGGATTTTTGTTCAGATACCGGATGCGCTTCAGTTCGAAAACGACCGTGCCGACCTCGAGGTCAAGCGCTTCGGCCACGGGCGCGTCCGCGGGCACCTCACGTGACGAGACAACTTCCGAACGGACGACATGGCTGGACGGTCCGACGGCTTCCGCGAGACCCTGCAACCGCCCCAGGTCCTGCACGACCACGGGCCGGGTGACGAAATACCCTTCGCCCCGGCGGCTCACGATCAGGCCGTCTTCCTGCAGACCCGTCAGGGCACGGCGAACCGTGACCCGGCTGGCGCCGAACATGTCCATCAGATCGTGTTCCGAAGGCAGTTTTTCTGAAATGCCGTACGTGCCGCCGATAATACTGTCGCGCAGCCTGTTTCGAATCTGAAGATACAGCGGCTGCTTCTTCGATCCAGCGACCGGCACTTCCTGCCTGTGCAGGATTCCGGATACAGGGGTCATCGGTATACCTCCAACCGCAAGCGACGCCCGGAAATTGCATTCGGGTCTTACGCCGCGGCGATCCTTCCCATTGCCCAGCGGACGTTCTTCCGAACATCCGGATCCGGGTCCTCAAGCGCTTTTTCCAGATACGGCAGAGCTACGGCATCGGCGATTTCGCCCAGCGCAGCGGCGGCATCCTTGCGCAGATTGCTGATCGAATGCTCCAGGGCCGGGGCAATGAGCGGCACCGCGCGCGCGACGTTAAGCTTGCCAAGACTCCGGATGCCCTGAAGCCTGACCTGCCAGTACTCGTCGTCCAGGACGCCGATCAGGCCGTCGATTCCATCGGTACAGCCAATCTTGCCGATCGTTTCGGCGGCCATTTCCCGAACCCGCCATTCCGCATCCGCAAGGCCCTTCACCAGCGCCTCGGCGATGATCGGCAGGCGCGAATAGGACAATGCGCCAAGCGCGGCGCGCCGCACTTCGGTGTCCTTGTCCCGTGAGGCGACGATCAGGGCATGCAGCGATTCTTCCAGTTGCAGGTATCCCAAAACGCCAACGGCCTGAATGCGGACTTCCGCCACCGGGTCGGTGAGGGCATTCAGGGCGGGCATGAGTGAATCCGGATGCCGCAGTTCTTTCAACGCCAGCAGCGCCTTTTCCCGAACGAACGGTTTTTCGTGCACGGTGAGCGGCAGCAGCGGGACAGCAGCCTCAACGTCCTTCAACTCGGCCAGACTGTACGCGGCGGCTTCGGTGACCTCGGGGGATGCGTCCTGCAGGGCGCCGGCCAGCCCGGCCGATACCACAGGGCCATCGAAATTTTCCAGCACGCGCGCGGCCTGCAGGCGAACGACTTCACTGGGGTCGGACAGGGCATCAACGATATGCGGGATCACGTCGGTGTCCGCCGTTTCCGCCAGATCCATGACCGCGACCTGGCGGGTCTTGGGATCGGCATCGCCCATTTTCTCGAGGATATCCTCGATATCTTCGGAAGAATCGAATGGCTCGAATACACTCATATGACTTTACCTCAGAAGATAGGGGATGCTGACGGTCACGGCGCCCGTGGGGCAATCGGCCTCGCAGGGCATGCAGTACCAGCATTCGTCATATTTCATGTAGGCCTTGCCCGATTCCTCGCTGATCCGCAGCACATCCAGCGGGCAGACATCGACACAAACGGTGCAGCCCTTTTCCGCGATGCATTTCGATTCATCGACCGTCACGGGAACGGTGGTCGGTGTATTGGCTATTGGCATGGTTCTTCTCCTGAAACGCTATGGAACGGTTCGGACGGTTCATTCACCCGTCAGTCACCGGCCTCGGCTTCGACCCGCTGGGTGGCATAGGCGCCCATTTCCTCGTCATCGATCTCGATGACATAAGGTTCCACGGGGCGCTTGAAGCTGGTCATCCTGCCGTTCGCATCCTTCTTGAGCTGCGTATGGCAGAACCAGTTCTCGTTATCCTTCTCCGGATAATCCGCATAATTATGATACAGGCCCCAGCGGCTTTCCGTGCGGAACAGGGAGGCATGGGCCGCCATATCGGCGCAATCCAGGATCGACTGGGCTTCCAGAGATCGCATCAATTCGTGTGAATCCCTTACAATCATGCGGTCCAGGTCGGCGCGGACCTCGGCAAAGCGGTCCTGCGCCAGTTGCATCTTTCGCGTGACCTTCGGCGGTTGCAGGTAGTCGTTGACCAGGCGTCGGGTCTTGTATTCGATTTGGTTCGGCGGGATGCCGTCCTCGCGCTTTGTCGGGGCGAGGACGCGGGTCATTTCGGCTTCGACCTGCCCGTTGTCGAAGGCCGCGAAGTCATGTTCCGCGATGAAATCAACCGCGTCTTCACCGGCAAAGGCGCCGTTGGTGAACGCGCCCAGCATGTAATTATGCGGCACGCTCGCCATGTCGCCGGCGGCGTACAGGCCCGCGACCGAAGTGCGCGCATTCTCATCGACCCAGACGCCCGAGGCGCTGTGCCCGGAGCAGAAGCCGATTTCCGAGATATGCATCTCGATCATTTCGCGGTTGTAGTCGGTGTTGCGGTTTTCATGGAACCGGCCGCGCGTCGGGCGTTCCACATTGTGAAGGGTCCTGGCGATTTCCTTGACCGTATCCTCGTGCAGATGGTCGAGCTTGAGGAAGACCGGACCCTTGCCGGACTGCAGTTCGTTGTAGAACTCCTGCATCATCTGGCCGGACCAGTAGTCGCATTCGATGAAGCGCATGCCTTCGTTGTTGGCGGTGTAGCCGCCGAATGGCCCGGCGACATAGGCGCAGGCCGGCCCGTTGTAATCCTTGATCAGCGGATTGATCTGATAGCATTCGAGGTTCGTGAGTTCAGCCCCTGCATGGTAGGCCATGGCGTAGCCGTCGCCGCTGTTGGCGGCGTTTTCATAGGTGCCGAAAAGATACCCGGAAGTCGGCAGGCCGAGCCGTCCGGCGGCGCCCATGCACAGGATGACGGCCTTCGCCCGAATGACGAGGAATTCGCTGGTGCGCGTGTTGACCGCAATGGCGCCAGCGATGCGGCCATCGGCGCCATTCAGCAGCCGTGTCGCCATGAAGCGGTTCGATATCAGGATCTGCTTGCGGCGCAATTGCCGGTACAGGGCCTTCTTGACCGTGTCGCCATTCGGCATCGGCAGCACATAGGTGCCGACGTGATGCACCTTCTTGACATCGTATTCCCCGGTTTCGTCCTTCTGGAACCGGATGCCGAAGGAATCGAGTTCGTTAATGATATCGAAGCAGTTCTCGGCGTAGCGCAGCACTGCCTTCTGGTCCACGATACCGTCATTCGCAACGGTGATTTCCTTTGTATACTGTTCCGGCGTCGCATGGCCCGGAATGACGGTGTTGTTCAACCCGTCCATGCCCATGGAGATGGCGCCGCTGCGCTTCACATTCGCTTTTTCCAGCAGCACGACCTTGGCGTTGGGGTTCTTGCATTTCGCCTTGTATGCCGCCATCGGCCCGGCGGTCCCGCCGCCGATAACAAGGATGTCTGCATCGACCTCGTGCAGGCCCGATTGAATTTCATCCATTTTTCTTTACTCCATACCGGCGAAAGATTCTGCCGCTCCAGTGCCTGAATGACAGGTGCAACGGGGTTGCGTTAGCAATTACTTGCCTTCGGTAATGTCTTCACGCGTCGCGATTTCACGGAGATAGGCCCAGGGGTAAATGCCGCGATATTCCCCGTCGGAAAAAACGAGGTTCAGGGCATAGGTGCCGACCAGCCGGGCATCCGTGATCGTTATGTCGCTGGGGATTTCGGCTTCGGTACCATCGATGCGCGCGCGTACCGCACCGGAAGACCTGCAATTGCGGCGCAGGACCGCGGCACTCAGGCAATGGGTCACGCCACCCTGCCAGGAAACGGTCAGCGAGCGGTGGTCGTCCAGCACCATGATCTTCAGCGGCGGACCGGCGGCGGGTATTGCGTCAGGGGAAATCTGTTCCATCCGGATACCCTGGCAGGCGCCGGACCGGGAAAAGAGCAATTAATTGCGCAGTGCAGCATTTCTGTTCACAGCACCCGTCCGTACGATTTTCGAGACCCGGAAAAATTCCGCCCCGCTGTGGAAATTGCGGCCGGTGAGATTCCATCGCCCCTGCCCATCGCAAACGCAGCGCATGGCACTTTGCCTTTTTTTCTATCAATGCAATGTGTCGCAGGAAAAAAATTGCCTCGGTATTTCAACGGTCAGAGGAAAATCACTTCGACTGAAATAACGCTTGCCTGATCAGCAGGTTGCGTAATCGGCGCCGGTTGCCGCAGTCGTATTTTCCGGAAAATCCCGCCGTAATCCCGCGGGCTGGCACAGCGGGTGCAATGCATTCCGGCAGGTCACGACCGACAACCCAACCGGATACGAAGGAATGCCAGCAACATGAATCGAGCGAGCCAACCTGAACTGACCGATCTGGAACAACGTGTTCTGGCCCGCATAACCGAAGAACGATGGGAGACGCTGACCACCGAAATGGTTCGCACCGGACAGCCCAATTCGGTCAACCCGCTGGACCCGGATATTCCCGCCGGCGAGGAAGAAGCCATCGCCCTGCTGGTTGCCGGCAAGCTGGAAGCCATGGGCCTGTCGGTCGAAAAGTATGAATCCCAGCCGCACCGCCCCAATGTTGTGGGTCGCCTGGCGGGTGCGGGCGGCGGGCCGACACTGATGCTCAACGATCATCTGGACACCTATCCGGCGGTCGAACCGGCAAAATGGGACAAGTGCGCCGGCGACCCTTTCCGGGCGACCCGCCACGGCGACTGGCTCTATGCGCGCGGCACTTCCGATACGCGCGGCAATCTTGCGGCTTCGGTCCTCGCCGTTCAGGCCCTGATCGAGGAAGGCGTGAAACTGAACGGCGACCTGATCTGCTGCTACACGGTGGATGAGGAAAAGGACGGCGTCGAAGGGTCCATCTATCTCTGCCAGGAAATCGGCCTCAAGGCGGATTACTCGATCACGGCGGAACCAACGGCCTGGGGCGGTGAGAACCCGGAATGGGGGATGAATATTTCCGTCGCGAATTCGGGGCATTGCCTGATCGAAATCGCACTGCAGGGAATCAAGTCGCATATCTGGCGGCCGGATACGGGCGTCAACGCCATTTCCCTGGCGGCGGATATCATCCCGGCCCTCAACACCATGCCCTTCACCCATGAGGAAACGGAATTGATGGGGCACACGCCGCCCTGCCTGTCCGTGGTACGGATTCGGGGCGGCCTGCCCGGTGAAATGCAGTTCTCGCCGGATGACTGCACGCTCACGCTGGCCGTCGTCGGCATCGTCCCGGGCATGACGCTCGACAGCGTCCTTCAGGATATCAATGGCGTGGTTGCCGGCGTGCTCGGGAACCGGAACTCTGTCGCCTTCTCCGCCCGCCAGGTGCCGGGCTCCCTGTTCGTCGCCGCAACCAGCGCGGTCGGCGCGGATGAGCAGCCCTGCGTCTCGATCCGCAAGGCCTATCGCCAGCTTCTCGGCGACGAGCCAAAGATCAATCGCAAGAACGCCTTCAACGATACGATCCGCTTTCGCGAAGCAGGGATGAACGCCGTCACTTTCGGTCCCGGCGAAGACGGCTGGGCGCCGGTAAATGAAAGCATTTCGGTATCCAAATCCGTCGCCGCCACCAAGATTTTTGCGCTGACGATCATGGACATCCTGGGTGTGGCCTCATGAGGACGTCATGAAGGACAATTCACCTGTGGCAGAAACGCCGGCGCCGGGTCGCCGGCCCGCCTGGCTCAAGGCGCCATCGCGCCATGCGCTGCTGAGTGGTGGATCCGTCACCTTCATGTTCATTGCCTGGGTGGTTGTGACGGAAACCGGACTGGCCAATGAACTGTTTCTGCCGGGCCCCATTGCCGTATTCGATTCCTTCATCAAGGTGGCGACGAAGGGATATCAGGGCGCGACATTGCTGGAGCATGTGGGCGTCAGCCTGTACCGGATCATGGCCGGCTTCGTTCTGGCCTGCCTGGTCGGTATTCCGCTCGGCGTGGCGATGGCCGTTTCGCGGTCCGCCAAAGCGGTTTTCAACCCCTTCATCGAATTCTACCGGCCCCTGCCGCCGCTGGGGCTCTACACGCTCCTGGTGATGTGGCTGGGTATCGGCGAGGAATCGAAGCTCGCGCTGCTGTTCCTCGCCGGGCTGCCCGGAATCATCATCGCGACGATCCAGGCGGTCACCAACATCGACCCCATTTATGTGCGCGCCGCACGGTCGCTGGGCGCGTCCCGCCGCCAGCTACTGTTCCAGGTTTATTTGCCCGGCGCCGGGCCGATCATCCTGACCGGCATGCGCATCTCGCTCGGCTTCACCTACACGGTTCTGGTCGCGGCGGAGATCGTCGCGGCGACGGCCGGCATCGGCTGGATGATCTGGGATGCCGCAAAATTCCTGCTCAGCGATGTCGTGATCATGGGGCTGATCGTGCTGGGGCTGACCGGCGTGATGCTGGATGCCGCGATGCGCTTCATCGGCGGCCTCGTGATGCCCTGGACCCGCCACGGAACGTCCTGACGAAACAGCTGCCGAACCACGGAACACCCGAAGACCCGTCCCACCCCATCGAAACCAAGGAGCGAAACATGAGAAAGATACTGCATACCCTGGCGGCGACAGCCGTTACCGTCGGCCTGTCCGCGGCAGCCATGGCAGAAGCGCCCAAGACGGTGACTGTCGGCTACCTGAACCTGGTGAACGCGCAACTGGTCACCAAATCGCTTGGCCTGGTCCAGAAGGAAATGCCGGGCGTCGAGGTGAAATACATCAAGGTGGGCGGCGGCGGCGACATGCTGCGGGCCATCGCGGCGGATCAGGTGGATTTCGGCGGCCTTGGCAATCCGCCGACGGCGATCGGCGTGACCCGGGGCCTGCCGATCCAGGGCATCATTGTCCTCAACATGCTCGACTATGTCGAGGCAATGGTCGTGCGGACATCGGCCAATATCAAGTCCTTCAAGGACTTGGCCGGCAAGACCCTCGCGGCGCCGTTCGGTTCCACGACGCATTACCTGCTGCTGAAGGCCCTCGCCGATGATGGAATCGATACGGGGTCGATGAAAATCCTCGACCTGCGTCCCAATGACATTGCCCTGGCCTGGTCGCGGGGCGATATCGATGCCGCCTGGTTCTGGGAGCCGAACCTGAACAAGGCCGTCAAGGATGGCGGGCATATCTTCATGACCTCGGGAATCATGACGTCGCGCGGCTATCCGACCTGGGACGTCGGCGTCGTCATGAACGCGTTCGCCGAAAAACATCCCGACTATGTCGAAAAATTCCTGAAGGCCGAATGCGCGGGGATCGATTTCTGGCTCAACAACCCGGGAAAGACGGCGGAGATCATCGCCAAGGAACTGGAACTGTCGCTGGAAGACGCCACGCGCATGATGAAGGGGACGGAGATGGTGCCTTGCGGCGCGCAGCTCACGGACCAGTATCTTGGCACGTCGAAGACCAAGGCGCAGTCTGGCTTCGTTGAAACGCTGCTGTCGACCTCTGCATTCCTGGTGGAGCAGGACCGCCTGCCGAAACAGCTGACCCGTGAAAACTTCGCAGACTTCATGCGTCCGTCCTATCTGGAAGCCGTCGTGAAATAATCCTCCTCCAGAACGGCTTCCCGCCTGCGGCATCCGTCGAACTTCCCCCGGCGGATGCCGCTTTTTACTGAGGGGACTGATAGCGAAAGGCCACCCGTTGCAACGCGCGATGAATATCATGCCGAGTTGTGGTAGGGTTGCGGGGGCAGGCGGGCCGAAACCGGTCGGCGCCGCAATCGGGCAGGGTGACGGCGCGATCGAAACCGGCAGACATTTATTCGCAATTCTTGACAGCGCGACCAAAGCCGAAACGTTGCGCCGTGGACAAATGCGCGAATTCGCCAACGGCGCCTACCTGATTCACCAGGGGGAGAAAGCCGGCGGCATCCACATCATTACCAGCGGTACCGTCGAAAGCCTGTACGAGAGCGCGGTCGGCCGAAGCCTGATCCTGGCTACATGGCAGGCCGGCGATTTCGTCGGCGGGCCCTATGTCTTCGGCGATCATGAGCATGCCTGGTCCGCGCGGGCGCTGGGCGCCGTGGAGGCGCTCTATCTGGGCCATGAGCGGCTGATGGCCTTCATAAGCGAATCCGTACCCTTCGCCCTGGCCCTGATCGAATGCCTCGGTTTCAAGGGCGAACGGTATTCCCGGCTGGCGCAGACCCTCGCGACGCATACCACAACGGAACGGCTGGCCCTGCTGCTGGCCGAACTCGCATGGAACTGCCCGCGTTCCGACGACGGGCAGGTCCGGGTCGGGTCCATCACGCAATCGAAGCTCGCGCATATGATCGGCGCGACGCGTCAGGCTGTTGGCCTGGCCCTGCAGAAGCTGGAAGAAAGCGGCGCCATTGCCATGGAGCCGACGAGCATCGCGATTGTCGACCCCGATATCCTGTCGCAGATCGGGCGCGGCTGATCCGTCCCGATCAACTGTCAATAGGCCGTAACGCCGGCGGATGTTAACGCACCTTGCGCCTTGGCGCCTTGTCAGCCGCGAACCTGTGCGAGGAATGAGGTCACGGATTGCTCAAGGCTGTCGGACAATCCGGCAATATCGTCCGCCGAAGTCTTGAGCATCTGTGAGGCCTGTCCCGTTTCCCCAGACGCCTTTTGAACCGAGCCGATTTCATTGGCGACCTGCCGCGCGGCATCGGAGACTTCGGAAATATTTCTGGTTATCTCGGCAATCACGGAGTTTTGCTCCTCAACCGCGCTGGCTGTGCCGGTCGATGCCGTATCGATCTCGGAAATACTGTCAATGATTTCCTGCATGGCTGTCACGGCTTCCCGCGTCGCCCTCTGGATTTCATTGATGCGTTGTTCAATCTGCTCGGTCTTTTGCGCGGTTTCATTGGCCAGTTTCTTGACTTCATCGGCAACAACGGCAAAGCCCTTACCCGCATCTCCCGCTCTGGCGGCTTCGATGGTTGCGTTCAGGGCAAGAAGGTTGGTCTGCTCGGCGATAACTTTAATCGCGATGACAACCTCGCCGATATTTTCAACAAAGCTGTTCAGCTCATCGACCTTCCGGCTCGTATTGATGGCGCTGGTCGAAGCCTTGTTGGCTTTCGAAGCGACACTGGATACTTGTGTTGAAATTTCCTGTGCGCTGGCCGTCATTTCCTCTGTTGCCGACGCGACCGTGGCTATGTTTGCGCTGGTCTCCTCGGCAGCGGAGGCCACTGTGCCACTGGAGGATTCAGTCTGCTGCGACGCCGATTCCATGGCCTTTGAAGCGACCTGAAGTTTATCGGCAGCCTCTGCCAGGCTTCTGATCGTACCGCCAACCTGCTGGTCGAAGACATCGGCGACACGAGCCTGGTTCGTAATATCCGCCCAGGTCAGCATCGGGCCATCATAGTGACCATCCTTGTTGTAAATCGCGCTGACATCGAGCTGGATTATCCTGTCGCCGACATTGATCTTCGCCTGGTAGGGAAGGTTTTTCGGATCGCTCAGGATACGCCTTTGGTGGGAAGGATCCTTGTGAAACAGGTCAATGGATTTCCCCATGATGTCATCGGCGGAGAAGGGCAGGTGCTGCTCTATCGATTTCAAGAGCTTGCTGCTGGCCTTGTTCATGAAGTTGACCTTGAAGTCATCCTTCATGTCCACGGTCATGACGGCGGCGTGCATTTCCTCGATGAGCTGGCCCTGACTGAAAGCCTTGGAAACTGTTTCGCTTAAGGTCTGCAAGGCTCTGGCCATTTCGCCAAGCTCGTCTTGACGCGCCGTGCCTGTAATTTCATCCGAGGTATTGCCCTCGGCGATCCGGGTGGTAATCGCTGTCATGTTCGAAATCGGTTTGGAAAGCCTGCGCGACGCAAAGAAAGCAATTGCGATGACAGCAGCCGTCACCCCGAGCGTGGCCAGCAGGGCGAATAACTTCATCTGACTGATTGGCGCCATAACTTCGGCTTCGTCAATTTCAGCCAGTATGGCCCAGCGTGTGCCGTGAAAATCGATCGGGCCGTATGCTGAGAAAACGGGTATGCCCCGGTAATCGAGAACGAGCTTCTCGCCTGTCTTGCCCTGCAAGGCCAGGTCAACCGTTTCCCCGGTTACCTTTGTTTTCAGAATCGTTGAGTCTTTCGAGAAGCGGGAATCGCTTCGCATATAGCCGTCTTGACCGACGATATAGGTTTCCCCGGATTCGCCCATGCCGGAGGCCACCTGCATCACGCCGTTTATCCGTGCAATGGGCATCTGGAAAATCAGAACGCCGGCCAGGGACCCGTCACTATTCTGGATCGCCTCGGAAATGAAGCTGGCAGCGGCGCCGTTGCTTGGCGCATAAGACTTGAAATCAAAGAAATGCTGCTTTTCAGGATTATCCTTCGCCGCGCGGAAGGCATTTCCGAGATCGCTGTCTTTCGGTAGTGTCCCACCGAGTGGTGTAAGAACTGGTGTCCACCGGCTTCTTCATAGCTGGTGCTGCTCTTTCA
>JAQCHR010000075.1 GCA_027619655.1 Pseudomonadota bacterium | reverse complement strand
GAAAACCTGCTCGATATTGCCCGGAGCCAGGACCCGCGCGAAGCGGATTTTTACTGGCAGTCGAATTCCGAGGCAATCCCTTACGGCGGCGGCTATCAGGAAGCGGTGCGCGCCGGGCGCTACAAGCTGGTCCGGTCGCAACGGCGGTTTTCCTGGTTTCCCTACCGGTGGAAATGGCCTTGGGACAAATACGAATTGTTCGACCTTGATGCCGATATTGGGGAACAGAACGACCTATCCGACAGTCAGCCTGAACGCGTGGAACAGTTGCTGGAAAAAATGAATGCCCGGCAGCAGGGCTACCGGTCGCAATTCGAGAAATTGTCGGCGCAGCCAAAATAATACGCGCTCAGCCCGGCCCGGATTTGAGGACACCCTGTTCCTGGAGGCGGCGTATTCGCGCCTCGTCATATCCCAGATCGTCGCGCAGGATTTCCACATTGTGCTGGCCGAGCAGGGGGGCCGGCCCGGTAATCCCTGAATCGGCATTTTTATAGCGAAAGGCGGAATTGATCTGCCTGACGGGGCCCATGATCGGGTCATCGACCGTGAGGGTCAGGTTGCGCGCGGTCACCTGGGGCTGGTTCACCGCCTTGTCGATGGTCTGGACGATACCGCAGGCCACGTGGTTGGCGGTGAGCAAGCGTTCGGCATCGTCTGACTTCATCGTCTGCAACCAGGCCCGCATGATGGCGGCGGCTTCCGCCATGTTCTCCTCCAGTTTTGCGGCGTCGGAAAAACGGGGGTCATTTGCAAGGTCCGGTTGGCCCATGGCGATGCAGGTACCCTGCCAGGAGCGATGATCCGGGCCAACCGAGGCGGTGATATAGCCGTCCCGCGTGGCATGGACGGGGTGGTAAAACACATCGACTTCCCCGGCGGTCAGATAGGTCTGCAGGCTGAAATCGTTCGAACCGAACAGGCTGTCGAAGAGGGCGATGTCGATATGGTCGCCTTCGCCGGTCATGGCTTTCCGGTAAAGCGCGGCGGAAACGGCGCCGAATGCGGTCAACCCTGCCGTCGTATCGCCAATGGCGATGCCGGGTCCGCGCGGGACCTGCGGCGGGTCGCAATGCAGGAACTGCATCGCCAGCCATCCCGTCATCGCGTGGCTGATATGGGCATATCCCGGCCGGTTCGCATTCGGCCCGGTCTGGCCGAAACCGCTGATCGAACACAGAATGACGGCCGGATTCAGTGTCTTCAGGTCCTCATAACCAAGGCCGAGCTTGTCCATGACCCCGGGCGTGAAGGCCTCGATCACCACGTCCGCCTTCGCGGCGAGCGCCCTTGCGGCCTCGATGCCCTCCGGCTGTTTCAGGTCGATGCACAACCCCCTCTTGCCGGCGTTCTGCTGCATGTACATGGGGCTGCGCGGGGCATGTGTCCGGTTATAGACGCGCGATACATCGCCGAACGGAAACCGTTCAATCTTGATCACGTCGGCGCCGTGATCGGCCAGGTATTTGCCGCAGGAGGGACCGGCGATCAGGGCGGCGAATTCCAGCACCCGGACGCCTTCGAAGGCGCGCGGTTTTTTCTTGTTCTCTGGCATATCAGGCACGGTTTCGCATCAATCCTTTTTTGAGATTTTTCCCTGGATCGCATCCTTCGTGCGGGAATCACCCGAGTGGATGGTTTCGATCTGGCTGTTCAGCATCAGAAGCTGGTTCAACTGGTTGCCGAAATTCATCGCGCCCTGCACTGGCATATCCTCGGCAAGCCGATAGGTGGACTTCGTACGCCGCACCGCCCATGGCGCCTTGTCCGTGAGGGCCCCGGCAAATTCCAGCGCGGTTTCCATCAGCCGGCCCGCCCCAGCCAGCCGGTTGACGAGGCCAAACCCGTGATATTGTTCCGCCGTGTAAAGATTGCCGGTCATCGCGATTTCGAGGCCGATGCGCCGGCCGACCTGCCGGGTGAGCAGGGCGATGTTCATCGCGGCGGGGAACCCGTATGCCATTTCGACATTGCCGAATTTCGCGCCCGCCTCGGCGACAACGAAGTCGCAGGCAAGCGACATCGCCTGTCCACCGCCCAGCGCGAGCCCGTGAATCGCGGCGATGGTCGGTTTCGGCGATTCCATGAGCAATGTGAGGGCTTCCAGGAAGATATCGACGGTCCTGTCGACGGACCCATCCTGCAGGATGGCCTTCTGGTCGAACTGCGAAATGTCCCGTCCTGCGGTAAAGCAACTGCCCGCCCCGGAAATAATAATGGCGCGTACGGCATCGTCGGCATTGGCGGTCCGGATGGCGGCGATCAACTGAGCGAGTAGCGCGTCGCTCATGGCGTTTTTCTTCGCCGGCCGGTTCAGCGTCAGGATGGCGGCATATCCGTCATGCTCGACGAGAACCAGCCTGTCATCGGAGTTGGTCATGATTCATTCCCCGGGTCGCCAAGATGACACAACGTACAACAGGATTGTCTGCGCTTCGATAGGGCCGGGCAAGTAGATCGCCGTCAAATCCATTGCCGTATTTGTGCTAACTCGACTTTCCAGCCCGCCATAGACAGACTGACGGGTAGGGGCTATCTACGACACGCTGAGCGTGTGTTTTGCGGGGGCTGTGGCGGGCATCGCCGCTGTCTGGCAGGGTGGAGAGTATGATGGTGAGGAAGATGCGCGCGGCGGCCATTGCCTCCGCACTTGGCGCTGTGGCCATTCTTGCCTGGGGAATGCTGTTCTGGGGCGTTCTATACAGTTCCGTGGGCGTGATAAAGCCGGATACGCTGGATCCCGTCATTGTCGAAGCGCTGGACGTAAGCGGCATCCCGACCGGGACGTATTTCCATCCCTGGCCCCGCGACACGGCTGACGCAAAAGAGGCATGGGGCACAAACCATACGGCTGGCCCGTTTTTCCGGCTCAGCTTTGTTCGGGAAGGAACCGATCCGAATTCGCCGCGAAAGCTCGCCATTGGCGTGCTGCATAATTTCGTCGTTGCGGCGATGGCGACGGGCATGATCCTGCTGGCAGGCCGCGGTATGGGAACATTCGGCAGCCGGTTCATGCTTGTCAGCCTTGGCGGCCTGATGGGCACGGTCATGATACAGGCCGGCGATGCCGTCTGGTTCCATATGCCGCTGGATTACGTGCTGGGGGAAATGCTGTATCAGATCATCAGCTGGCTGTTGCTGGCGTTTATCCTGTCCGCCTATCTGACATCGACCCGCCTGGCCGGCGAATAACGTCAACGATTGTCGCTCAGGAAAGTTTCGCGGCGATTCTTCCGATCCGTTCGATGCATTTGATAACATCGCCCTGCGGCAGGCCTGGCCATTGCATCCGCAGGATCATGTGGTCGATCCCGAAAACGTCCCGATAGCGCGCGAATTCTTCCGTCGCTTCCGATTCGTCGGCAACGACGAAGCGGTTGGCCATGAAGTCGTCGAAGCCGTCGGCAAGGCTCGTCCCGCCGCCGGTGCTGCCGATTTCTCCCCAGGAGGCATAGGATTCGTATTTTGCCAGCAAGGGGCCGCGCGCCGCGCGCATGGCGTCTTCGCGGGTCGCACCGACGAAACATTCGCGGATCAGCGGCTGGCTTTGTGGCATGGGCAGGCTGGCCTCGGTGCGCGCCTTGCGGTAGATGCCGAAAAAATCCTCCAGCACCGCGAATTCCGGCGTGGGCGACGGCAGCCAGACATCGCCCAGCCGCGCCGCCCGGCGCACCGACCGCGGCACCTGGGCGCCGATCCAGATCGGCAGGCTGCTGCCGTTGCGGGGCCGGATGCCGGCCCCCAGATTATCGACCGAAAAATGATCACCCCTGTGGGTCACCCATTCCTCCGACCATAACCGCCGGATCAGGGGAACGGCTTCCTCGAAACGTCCGACGCGGTTTTCGAAGGGGACGTTCATGGACGCGAATTCTTCCTTCCGGTAGCCGATACCGACGCCCAAGACGAATTTTCCGCCCGTAATCCAGTCCAGGCTGGCAGCTTCCTCGGCGACCAGAATGGGGTTCATCATGCCGAGCAGCGTAATGCAGGAACCGAAGGTCATGCCGTCGCCTTCGACGGCCAGCCGGGCCAGCAGCGGCACCGTCTGGACTATTTGCAGCGGGCGGGTCAGGACATGTTGACCGACCCAGATCGACGCAAAGCAGTTATCCCGGGCGGCGCGGACCTGCGCGGCCAGATTGCCGATTTCCTGATCGAGACTCGCCTGTTCGGGCCATTGTGTGGCCAGGAAGATTCCGAATTTCATGGCATCCGCTCCCAAAAAATCAGCCGATCCTGATCAGGCATCCGCGTATCTGTCCATAATTTCACGCCATTTTGGAATATCGTCCACATTCCTGATGGCATTGTTGAGGCCCATCATCGGCGTAACCGGTACCAGCAGGCGGCTGACGCCCAGTTTTGCCAGTTCGGGAATCTGCGCCAGGTCGTCCGGCAGGCTGGCCGTAAGTTCGATGGCCGCAGGATCGCGTCCGCTCTCCTCTGCCGATTGCCGCACCAGATCGAACAGGGCCGCGGATGCGCCGCGCGCGGGGAAGAACCCGTCGCCCAGGCGCCCGGCGCGTCTTGCTGCCGCCTTGGAATGGCCACCGACGATGATGGGAACCGACCCGCCGACAGGCTGCGGCTGGCAATGCGCGTTCCTGAAATGCACGAATTCGCCGTCGAATGTCGGCGATTCGGATGACCATAACTCCCGCATCGCAGCCACATATTCGTCGGTACGCCGTCCGCGGTCGGCGAATGGCGTACCGATGGCGTTGAATTCCTCCTCCAGCCAGCCGACGCCGATGCCGAGCAGGATTCGCCCGCCGGACAGGTGGTCCAGCGTTGCGATCTGTTTCGCCGTGACGACCGGATTTCGCTGTGGCACGATCAGGATGCCGGTCGCCAGTTTGATCCGCGACGTGACGGATGCGAGAAACGACATGAAAATCAAAGGGTCGGGCAGGGGAATGTCGTTCACCCCGCCGGCCATCCGGCCGTCCTCGGAATAGGGATAATCGGACTCATAGCCTTCCGGAACGACCACATGGTCGACTGTCCAGGCGGATTCGAAGCCGGCTTCCTCGCCGGCCTGGACGAGTTCGATCGCCTGCGCCGGATCGGTGTAGCGCCCGGTGTTGATGTAGCGCAGTCCGAATTTCATGAAGCCCCTCCCATAATCGCGGGTTCAGATATCCGCGTATTTTTCCACGATATCGCGCAGGCGCAGCACGTCCTCCGGCGTCGAGACGGATGTCAGGCCGGACATCGGTGAAACCGGAATCATCAACCGGCTGGCGCCGAGTTTCGCAAGCGCCGGAATGTCGTTCGGGTCCTCCGGCATGCTGAGGGTGATTTCCAGATCGGCCGGGTCTCGGCCGTTCTCGGCGGCGGTCCGTCTGGCCAGTTCAATGATCGGACCCGGTGCGCCCCGGGCCGGGAAAAAGCCATCGCCCAGTTTTCCAGCCCGCATTGCCGCCGCCCTGGAATGCCCGCCAATCACGATGGGGACCGTGCCGTTGACCGGCTGCGGCCGGCAATTCGCGTTTTTGAAATCGACATAGTCGCCCTTATATGTCGGCGAGTCAGATTGCCACAATTCCCGCATGGCGGCGATATATTCATCGGTGCGTTTACCCCGTTGTTCGAAGGGCGCGCCGATGGCGTCGAATTCTTCGGCCAGCCAGCCGACACCGATGCCGAGGATCAGCCGGCCCCCTGTCATCACGTCGAGCGTCGCAACCTGTTTCGCCGTCACGACCGGGTTACGCTGCGGCAGGATCAGAACCCCGGTCGCCAGTTTTATTCTTGTGGTGACTGCGGCGGCGTAGGCCAGCCATATCAGCGGATCAGGTCGTGCGTTGGTATTGACGCCGGCAAAAATCTTGCCGTCGTCGGAATAGGGATAGGCGGATTCATAACCGTCGGGCACCACCACATGATCGACGGCCCAGGCAGATTCAAACCCCGCTTCCTCACCGGCCTGCAACAGTTCCGTCGCCCTGGCAGGGTCAACAAAAGGACCGGAATTACACGACCGCAAACCGAATTTCACACCTGTTCTCCCCCGAGAAAACCCAATGGGTGTCGCAACAGCAACTATACGCACACTAAAGTGATCCGCCAAAATCCGGAAACGCCGTATCGTTCGGCGATCAAGGCGTAACGGGGAGTTGGTAGAATGAAAACCGCAGTCTCTTTGTTTTTCGGGCTTTTTCTGCTCGCAGCCGGCCCGGCGCGGGCGGATTCGCTGGATGGAAACTGGTGTTCAAAGGATGGCCGCCGGATGCATATCGAAGGTCCGACGGTCACGACGCCGGGCGGCGGCAAGATGCAGGGCGATTACGGGCGGCACACGTTTTCCTATATCGTCCCGGCCAACGAATCGGGCGCGGGCAGCTTCGTTTTCCTGCAGCAATGGAGCGAAGAGAAAATGAAAATGTTTATCGGGGCCGACGAGGCTTCGGCCCGGCAGGGTGACGGGCAGGAATGGAACCGCTGCGCGCCGGCGACCAGTTAGTCAAAAAAGAAGGGGGCGTCACCGCCCCCTCGCAATGTCTATGGCGAACGCTGTTAAAGTTGCCGTTCGACCAGAAGCTTCTTGATATTGGCGATGGCCTGCGCCGGATTGAGTCCCTTCGGGCAGGTCTTCGAGCAGTTCATGATTGTGTGGCAGCGGTAAAGCCGGAAGGGATCTTCCAGCGCATCCAGCCGTTCGCCCGTGTGTTCGTCGCGACTATCGACAATCCAGCGATACGCCTGCAGCAGGACGGCCGGGCCCAGATAGCGTTCGCCGTTCCACCAGTAGCTGGGGCAGCTTGTTGCGCAGGCAAAACACAGGATGCATTCGTACAGCCCGTCCAGTTTCGCACGGTCTTCCTGGGTCTGAAGCCGCTCCGTATCCGGCGGCAGCGGCGATTCCGTCTTCATCCAGGGTTCGATGGACGAAAGCTGCGCGTAGGCTGTGCTCAGGTCGGGCACCAGATCCTTGACCACCGACATATGCGGCAGCGGGTAGATTTTAACGTCGCCGGACGCGTCTTCGATATACTTGGTGCAGGCCAGCGTGTTTTCGCCGCCGATATTCATCGCGCAGGATCCGCAGATGCCTTCGCGGCAGGACCGCCGGAAGGTCACCGTCGGGTCGATCTCGTTCTTGATCTTGATCAGCGCGTCCAGAACCATGGGGCCGCAATCGTCCATATCGACTGTGTAGGTATCGACCTGGGGCGTATTGCCGTCATCGGGATTCCAGCGATAGATCCGGAACTTCTTGGTATTGGTAGCGCCTTCCGGGGCCGGCCAGGACTTGCCTTCGCGAATCCGGGAGTTCTTCGGTAGATTGAATTCAACCATCTGTCAGACTTCCTATTCTGCCTTGCCTGCCTCAGTACACCCGCGCCTTGGGGGGCACGGTGTCCATTTCATCGGTCAGCGTTTCCATATGCACCGGTCGGTAATCGATGGTGACGTTGTAGTCGCTGTCGATCCAGGCGGCGGTATGCTTCATCCATTCTTCGTCGTTGCGGTCGGGAACATCGTCGCGAGCATGCGCGCCGCGCGATTCGTTCCGGTTGGCGGCCGATTCAATGGTGACAAGCGCCTGTTCCAGCAAGTTCTCGAATTCCAGCGTTTCCACCAGGTCCGAGTTCCAGATCATGGACCGGTCGGTAACCTTGATATCCGCCGCGCCCTTGGCCACTTCGGCCATCTTGGCGACGCCTTCGTCCATAATCTCCTGGGTCCGGAACACCGCACAGTTATTCTGCATGACAAGCTGCATCTGCAGGCGCAGTTCGGCCGTCGGCGTGCCGCCATTCGCGTGGCGGGCCTTGTCCAGCCGGTCCAGCGCGTACTGGCCCGCATCCTTCGGCAGGGGCCGGTGGGATTCCGACCGGTCGATGGTTTCGGCGCAACGCAGGGCCGTGGCCCGGCCGAACACGACAAGATCAAGCAGCGAATTGGACCCGAGCCGGTTGGCGCCATGTACCGATACGCAGGCGGCTTCGCCCGCCGCCATCAGTCCGGGTACCGCATAATCGGGATTGCCGTCCTTGATCGTGACGACTTCGCCGAAGCGGTTGGTCGGGATTCCACCCATATTGTAGTGGCAGGTCGGAATAACCGGGATCGGCTCCGTCGTGACGTCGACATTGGCAAAAATGCGTGCGGTTTCGGCGATGCCGGGCAGCCGTTCCTCGATCAGATGGGCATCCAGATGCTCCAGATGCAGGTATATATGATCGTTCTTCGCCCCGACGCCGCGGCCTTCGCGGATTTCCATGGTCATGGAGCGACTGACGACATCGCGGCTCGCCAGATCCTTGGCCGATGGCGCATAGCGTTCCATGAAACGTTCGCCCTCGCTGTTGGTCAGATAACCGCCCTCGCCGCGCGAGCCTTCGGTAATCAGGCAGCCCGAACCGTAGATGCCGGTCGGATGGAACTGCACGAACTCCATGTCCTGCATCGGCATGCCCGCCCGCAACGCCATGCCGCCGCCATCGCCGGTGCAGGTATGGGCCGAGGTGCAGGAGAAATAGATGCGGCCGCAGCCGCCCGTCGCCAGGATCACCTGTTTTGCGCGGAAACGGTGGATCGTGCCGTCGTCCAAGTTCCAGGCCATGACACCGCGGCATTCACCGTTTTCCATGATCAGGTCGAGCGCGAAATATTCGATGAAGAATTCGGCCTGATGCTTCAGCGACTGTTGGTACAGCGTGTGCAGCATGGCGTGGCCGGTCCGATCGGCCGCGGCGCATGTCCGCTGCGCCTGTGCGCCTTCGCCGAAATGGGTGGTCATGCCGCCAAAGGCCCGCTGGTAGATCTTGCCTTCGGGCGTCCGGCTGAACGGCACACCGTAATGTTCCAGTTCGACAATCGCCGGCACCGCTTCGCGGCACATGTATTCGATGGCGTCCTGGTCGCCCAGCCAGTCCGACCCCTTGACGGTGTCGTACATGTGCCACTGCCAGTTATCTTCGCCCATATTGCCAAGCGCGGCGGAAACGCCCCCCTGCGCCGCAACCGTGTGGCTGCGGGTCGGGAACACCTTGGTGATACAGGCCGTCCGCAGCCCCTGTTCGGCAAGGCCGAAGGTGGCGCGCAGACCCGCGCCGCCGGCGCCGACAACAACGACGTCATAGGTGTGATCGATAATTGGATATGCTTCAGTCATCGCCCATCACCCTCCGAACGCTACTTTTAGGACTGCGAATGCCGCGGCGATGCCAAGCACCAGGCTGCCGCCCTTCATGATCATGAGGCTGGCAATCTTGACGCCTTCGCCATGAATGTAATCTTCGATCACAACCTGGAGCCCCAGTTGCATATGATGGAATGTCGCGACGATCAGCAGGATCATCAGCAGGGCATTGTAGGGTATCTGCAGCCAGGCAGATACGGTCGCGTGGTCGCCGCCAACAAGCGACATTACCGCGTAGACGAACCACAGCGTCAGCGGAATCAGCGCAACCGCCGTGACCCGCTGCATCCAGAAATGATGTGTGCCGCTTTTGGCGGAACCGAGGCCCCGGACGCGGCCGAGTGGTGTTCTCAGGCTCATCACATTGCCCCCATTGCCATATAGCCGGCAATCCAGGCCAGGCCGGTGAATACAATGGATGCGACGACAACGGTGTAACCGGAGTTGCGCGCCGTATCGAGTTCGAATCCCTTGCCGATATCCCAGAACAGATGACGGATACCGTTGCAGAAATGGTAGAACAGCGCCCAGGTCCAGCCCAGCAGGCACAGTCTGCCGATCCAGGAGCCGATAACCATCTGAACCGTATCGAACGATTCCGCACCATTTGCAAGCGCCAGCAACCACCAGACCATCAGCAATGTACCGCCCGCGAGTCCGACACCGGTCGCCCGATGCAGGATCGACAAGGCCATTGTCCATTGCCATGCATATATCTGGAGATGCGGCGAAAGCGGTCTGTCGCCGTTGCTCATATTGAACTCCTCCTCAACCACCACTACACCAGCCATGCGATGCCGTCTTTTCGACAATATCGCAGCATTTGAATTAACCCTGATTCCAGAGCAAGTCAACGTTACCAAAGTGAGGTCAAATTATTAACCGAGTATGAATTCAGTCTTTAATTGTTGAAGTTATTGAAATATTCACAGTAGCACCGGGCAAAAATCCACTGTCGGGTAATTGGACCGGCACCCCTGTGGATCGTTGCGTGCATAATCTGTGCGCCGGTTGTGCATCTCCGCATATTCTGTACACAGTTATCTTTTTCCCGAAGGGTATTGTCCGTGGACAGGACGCCGGCATGCCCGGACTATGGTTAATGATACGTGGTTAATCCGACCTTTCCCGATATCCGGGAATGTCGGCGTGGATTTGGCCGTCTCGTCACGCGGTCCGTTCAGGACTGGTTTGCCGATGCGTACCGCCGAACCGCATGCGTTTGCGCCTGTTCCCTGCGAGGGGCTCGTCCGGAGCCTGTCGCGCCGGGCGCTAATGACTAGCGGGTCCCTCCCTTCGGCGGGGCTTTCCCACGGGCGGCTCCTTCTCGGAGTTGTCATATCCGGATCGCCGCGGCTTCGCTCGGGAAGCCGTCAGGCATATATGGGGCCGGTCTGCTTGCCAGGGAGACCCAATCCATCGGTGCACGGCGCAGTATCCGGAGCACGCATCGCGGAGGCTTGGCCTCCTGGATGCCGGGGCGGCCTGAAAAAGACCGTCCCGGCATCTTTCTGTCTGCCCCGCAGTCACCTTTTGGCTTCGATTGTTGCGACGAACCGCTATTCTGGCGGACATGGCGATTCTTTCCATCCAGTCCAGGGTCACGAGCGGCTATGTCGGCAATGCCGTGGCGGTACCGATCCTGCAGCGGTTTCGCAATGACGTATGGCCAATCGACACGGTAGCGTTCTCCAACCATCCGGCCCATGGCGCATTCACGGGCGGCGTGCGCCCGGC
>JAQCHR010000074.1 GCA_027619655.1 Pseudomonadota bacterium | reverse complement strand
CGCGTATTGAGCGGCGCGAGAGGTGGTCGACATGACCGGCCGGCGGGTCGTGTTTCAGGTCGCATCACTCCTGGTTGGCGGGCTGGCGCTCCTGATGTTCGGCTTCACGAGCCTGTTTCTGGTCCTGTGCGCCATGGTCGCGCTGATCGGGGCGACGAACAATCTGTGGCATCCGCCGTCGCTGGCCTTCATTTCGGAAAAATACCCGGAAAACCGGGGTTACGCCCTGTCGATCCACGCAACCGGGGCCAGTATCGGCGACATGATCGCCCCGCTGGGGGCAGGCGCGGCGATAGCCTGGTGGTCATGGCAGGGGTCGGCTGTGGCGAACGCCATACCGGTCTTTGTCGTGACGGCAATTTTCATCTTCTACCTGCTGCCCGGTGATTCGAAGAAGCAGGCCGTCGCCGGTTCCGCTATCGGTTTTCGATCCTACCTGACAGACCTGGGCGGGCTGGTGCGGCGCAAGGCCGTGCTGGGCCTGTGCCTGATGGCCGCGTTGCGGTCGATGGCGCAGAATGGCCTGCTGATGTTTCTGCCGCTGTATCTGGCCGATGTCATGAAGGTCAGCCCGGTGATGCTGGGCGCGGCGATTGCGGGCATGCATCTGGGCGGCGTGATCGTTTCGCCCATCGCCGGCATCCTGTCCGACAGGATCGGGCGGCGGCCCGTCGTGATGTCGGGGCTGGCGGCAACGACGATCATTATTGCCGGACTGACCTTTGTCGACAGTGCGGTGGTTTACGTGAGCGCCGTTTCGGTGCTCGGGTTTGTGCTCTATGCCGTCCGCCCGGTCATTCACAGCTGGATGATGGATATGGCGCCGCCGGAAGTGCGGGGTTCCGCGACAAGCCTGCTGTTCGGCACCCAGGCGGGCCTGTCGGTCCTGATGCCACTGCTCGGCGGCGCCATTGCGGATGCCTACGGGCTGACGGAAGTGTTTTACTTTATTGCGGCCATCATGTTCGCCGCGAATTTCGTGGTCTTCCTGTTGCCCGGAAACCGGGCCACCGCTTAGAGGATGCGCATCCCGGCATGAGCATGGAAACCATTTCGGAAATCGTTGCCTTCTGGCTGGGGCCGGCGCAGGAAAGCCCGGAAGCGGCAATGGCGCGCCGTGACTGGTGGTACGATGGCGGGCCGGCGGTCGATACGGCGATCGGGCACCGGTTTGGCGCGCAGGTAGAACAGGCATGCAGGGGCAAATTGCAGGACTGGCAAGTGACGCCGGACGGCGCATTGGCGCTGGTTCTGCTGCTCGACCAGTTCACCCGGAATCTGTACCGGCATTCACCGGAAGCCTATTCGGGTGATCATTACGCCTTCGAAATCGTCAACCGGGCCATTGCCGCGGCACTTGACCGCGAATTGCATTCGGTTTCCCGCATCTGGCTCTACCACCCGTTCCATCATTCCGAAAGTATCGAGCAGCAGGACAAGGGCGTCACGCTGCTGCACGACATTGCGGCGACCGCGCCGGACGATTGGCAGCCCTATATCCGGCGCAGCATCGCGGGCTGGGGCCGGCACCGGGATATCGTCGCGCGTTTCGGACGGTTCCCGCACCGCAATCAGGTTCTCGGCAGGGCAAGCACCGAGGAAGAGCTGGATTTCCTGGCCACGAATGAAGAGCGGTTCGGGCAAGGCCCGAGACATACCGGCGGAACCAATACAATCGTCGGATAACCCCGGTTTCGGCGCCACTGACCTATCCGGCGAAACGCCGGATTGTTACTTCAATCCCGCAACAGCGACGGGTCGGCCAGGCGCGGCGCCTGGCCCGGCGGGGCGGACCGCATGGCGTCTTCCAGCGTCAGGGCCTCGCGCCATTCTTCCGGCGGGCGCGAATCCGCGCCATCCGCGATCCGGTCGATACCCCAGCAGATTTCCAGCTGGTGGTTATCGGGGTCGGCGAATTCCACCGCGATCTGCTGTCCGGCCCGGCGGCGGCCCTGGAAGCTGATCCTGACGCCATGGCGCTCCAGGTGGTCGCGGGCGCGGAATACCTCGTCCAGCGTCTCCACCTCGAAGGCGAAATGGTGCAGTTCGCGGTTTTCCGAAGCTGCGGCCGCGCCGCCGACCAGCGCCACCCCGTGGTGGTCGGCGTTGCAGCGCATGAAGACCATGCGCCCGGGCATCATGGTTTCCGGATAGGCGTCCGTGACATGGAAGCCCAGTATCTTGGTGTAGAAATCGACGGAGCGTTCCAGGTTGGCAACCCTGACGACCACATGGCTCAGCTTGCCCAGGCGGAATGGAATGTCACCGGGCGTTTCAGCGCTGCGCAGCTTGCGGATATCCGCCCGCCGGAAGCCTTCGAAGTCTACGATACCGCGCGCCATGGGCTGTTCCTCCCCGGAAGTCCGCCGATGATCCCTGTTGATCAGGGCCGTCTCCGCTTCGCCATATTGTATCGCCGTTATCCAGCCGCCGCGAGCGGCGGAATTGCCGCCGGCGACGGTGGCACGTTCCTAATTGCCGTTCTTGCGCAGGACGAACAGCGCCTGCTCGGCGAAGAGACTGGCGAGGCTCCCCGTGGCCGAAAACGCCAGCGGACTGCCCCGGCCGTTCAGCGGAATGGCCTTCTCGATCACGATATCCGCGTCCCGGCAGGTCTCGACAAAATCCTTGATCGTACAATGGTGAATGTTGGGCGTATCGTACCAGTGGAAGGGAAGCGTTCCCGTTACGGGCATGCGTCCGGCAATAGCCAGCTGCAACCGGACCCGCCAATGGGCGAAATTCGGAAAGGATACGACCGCCCGGCGGCTGATGCGGACAAGCTGCTCCAGCACCGCACGCGGACGCCGCGTCGCCTGCAGGGTCTGGCTGAGGACAACCCAGTCAAAGGCGCCGGTCGGGTAGTCCTTGAGGTCCGTATCCGCGTCCCCCTGGATAACGGCCAGACCGTTACGCACACAGGTGTTCACCCCGGCCATCGACAATTCGATGCCGCGGCCATCGACATTCTTGTGCCGCTCTAGGTAGGCCAGCAGCGTCCCTTCACTGCACCCGATATCGAGCATCCGGCTGCCCGGATCCACCATGTCGGCAATCAGCCGCAGATCGACGCGAATCGTATCGGGCCGCTGCTCCGACTGGATAATGTCGTCCGGCGCGGTCATGCGAGGCCCCGGTGCTTGGCGCAGCCATTGATGAACCCGGCCAGCACCTCGAAAAACCCCGGCTCGTCCAGCAGGAAGGCGTCGTGCCCCTTGTCGGAATCCACCTCGACGAAACTGACGCTCGCCGCGACAGCATTCAGCGCATGGACGATGTCGCGGTTCTCCGATGTCGGAAACAGCCAGTCGCTGGAAAACGACACGATGCAGAATCGCGTTTTCGTACCCGCAAACGCGGCGGCCAGATTGCCGTCATGTTCCGCCGCCAAGTCGAAATAATCCATCGCGCGGGTGATATAGAGGTAGGAATTGGCGTCGAAGCGGTCGACAAAGGTACTGCCCTGGTGGCGCAGATAGCTTTCCACCTGAAAATCCGCGTCAAAGCCATAGGTCAGCGCATCGCGGTTCTGCAGCCGGCGGCCGAATTTCCGGTGCAGCGCCGCTTCCGACAGGTAGGTGATATGGGCGGCCATGCGCGCGACCGACAGGCCGCGGCTGGGAACCACGTTATGGCTGAAGTAGTCGCCGCCATGCCAGTCCGGGTCGGCCATGATCGCCTGGCGGCCGACTTCGTGAAAGGCGATATTCTGCGCGGAATGCCGCGCGGCGCCCGCAATCGGCGCCGCGGCAAATACCGCATCGGGATAGCGCGCCGCCCATTCCAGCGCCTGCATCGCCCCCATCGACCCGCCGGTCACAAGGAACAGCTGCTCAATCCCGAGATGATCGATCAGCATTTTCTGCGCCCGCACCATGTCGCCGATGGTGATGACCGGAAAGGACAGCCCGTAGGGCTTGCCGGTGTTCGGGTCGATATCCTTCGGTCCCGTGGTGCCGAGACATCCGCCGAGCACGTTGGCGCAGATCACGAAGAAGCGGTCGGTATCGATCGGCAGGCCGGGGCCGACAAGCATGTTCCACCAGCCGGGGCGACCCGACACCGGATGGGCCTCGTCGGCAACATACTGGTCGCCTGTCAGCGCATGGGTGATCAGGATCGCGTTCGACCGGTCCGCATTCAGGGAACCATAGGTCTGATAGGCAACCGTGAACGGCCCGATCGCGACGCCGCAATCAAGCGGCATCGGGGTTTCCGCGCCCAGCGTGACACGCCTGCTGGGCCAGTTATTGGTAACCGTATCCGTTGCGCCGGAATTCATAAGCTTTCAGCCTGTTCGACCGCTGCCGCAGGGAGGGAATAAGTAGGTTTTGTGAATCATTAGTGTCAATGTTTTCTTTGCTTTCTCCGGCTTGCCACGCTACGAGTATCGGCCGTATTTTCAGACCAGCAACGAACCCCATCATGACTGAACGGAACATAGCGCTGGAGCGCGCGCGCCAGGAAATCGACGAGATCGATACCAAAATCCACGATCTCATCCTGCGGCGGACCGAAGTGGTCGCCGATGTCGGCCGGGCCAAGGGCGGCACCAGCACCGCGAACTTCGCCCCGGGTCGCGAGGCGCGCGTCATCCGCCGCCGGATGGACTATCACAAGGGCGCCTTTCCCCGGATCGCCATATCCCGGATATGGCGCGAGCTGATTTCGGTCTATGCCGCGCTTCAGGGCCCCTACGCGGTCGTTGCCTATACCGATGGCGACGAGCAGTCCTGCTGGGATCTGGCGCGCGACCAGTTCGGCAGCCACGACAGGATGACGACCCTGCCCAGCATCCGCGCCGTCGTCGCACAGGTGTCGAGTCGCGAGGCGGCTATCGGCGTGGTGCCCGTTCCGGATAATTCCGGCGAAGGCGACTGCTGGTGGCGCAGCCTCTGCGTAGCAGACGCTCCACAGGTTGTGCAGCGGCTTCCCTTTGTAGACGGCAGCAACGCCCGCAACGGCAAGGCCGGCGCCTTTGCCATTTCGCGCGTGCACCTGGATGAATCCGGCGATGACCGGTCGCTCATCGTTGTCGAAACCGGCGAGAATACGGGCCAGGACACGCTCCGCGGCATATTGTTGGACGCCGGATTGGCGGCCGGCAGCATCGTAACCCGCAAGGAGGATGTGTGGGTGCACCTGGTCGATGTCGATGGCTTCGTGACCCCGGGCAACCCGGCACTCCAGCGCCTTGAAGCAAACGGCGCCATCATGCGCGCCTGTAGCATCGGCGGATACGCGGTGCCGGTCGGCGCCGCGGACAACCCGTCATGAACGGACCAAAACCCCTTGCCGGTATTCTGGCCGTCAGCCCCTATGTCGGCGGCATACACAGCCTGCCGGGCATCGAGAAGCCGGTCGTCCTGTCCGCCAATGAGTCGCCGCTGGGCCCCAGTGAACATGCGGTCCGGGCCTATGTTGCCGCCGCCAGCGAAATGCACCGCTACCCGGAAGGCGGCTCGACCGAGTTGCGCCACGCCATAGCCGACCGCTTCGGCTGCGACGTAAACCGGATTGTCTGCGGCACCGGCTCTGATGAATTGCTGAGCCTGCTGATCAAGGCCTATGCCGGGCCCGGCTGCGAGGTCGTGCACAGCCGGCATGGTTTCCTGATGTATTCCATCGCCGCGCGCGTCGTCGGCGCAACGCCGGTATCCGTGCCCGAAGCGAATTATACCTTCGATGTGGACGCGATCCTGGCGGCGGTGACCGACCGGACGACGATGGTCTTCATCGCAAATCCGAACAATCCGACCGGCAGCTATATTTCCGCCGACGAGCTGCGCCGCCTGCAGGCCGGCCTGCCGAGCCGCGTCCTGCTGGTCATCGATGCCGCCTATGCGGAATATGTATCGCGCAACGACTACACGGCCGGCGCGGACCTGGTCGAGGAATTCGACAATGTCGTGATGACCCGCACCTTCTCGAAAATCTTCGGGCTGGCGGCGGTTCGGCTCGGCTGGGCCTATTGCCCGGCGGAAGTCGCTGATGTGCTGAACCGGGTGCGCAACCCGTTCAATGTCACCGTCGCGGCGCAGGCCGCGGGCATTGCCGCGCTGGCGGATGTCGCCCATATCGACCGGGGCCGCGAGCATAACGACACATGGCTGCCCTGGCTGACCCGGGAAATGAACCGCCTTGGCCTGACCGTGCATCCCTCCGTCGGTAATTTCATCATGGTCCGGTTCAAGGACGCGGAATCAGCAACGGCAGCCTATAACGCCCTGCTGGCGGGCGGCTTTATTACCCGTCTCATCGCCGGCTACGGTTTGCCGGAATGCATCCGGATTACGGTCGGGCTGGAAGAAGAGATCCGCCCCCTTGTCGCCTGCCTGGAACGCCATCTGGCGGCGGCGTCATGAGTACAACGCCCCTGTTCAACCGCGTTGCCCTGATCGGGCTGGGCTTGCTCGGCTCCTCGCTGGCGCATGCGCTGAAGCGCCAGGGACTGGTCAAGCATATTGCCGGCAGTGCGCGCAGCCAGGCCACCCGCGACAAGGCGATGGAAATCGGCTTCCTGGATTCGGTATACGAAACTGCGGCTGAGGCGGTTGCCGATGCCGATCTCGTCGTGCTGTGTTCGCCGGTCGGCACCTATGGCGATATTGCCCGCGCCATGCGTCCCGGCCTGAAGAAGGGCGTCATCGTCACCGATGTCGGATCGGTCAAGGCGGCGGTGATCCGCGATGTCCTGCCGGAACTGCCGGGTCATGCCCATCTGGTGCCCAGTCATCCCGTCGCCGGGACGGAAAATTCCGGCCCGGAATCGGGCTTTGCAGAACTGTTCGACGGTCGTTACTGCATCCTGACCCCGACCCCCGGTACGAACGAGAAAGCCGTCCAGGCCGTAACCGACATGTGGGCCAGGGTTGGCAGCATTGTCGAACTGATGGATGCAACGCATCACGACCGGGTGCTCGCCATCACCTCGCACCTGCCGCATCTGATCGCCTATACGATTGTCGGCACGGCCAGCGACCTCGAAGAACACCTGATGAAGGAATCGGCCCAGAACGGCGACATGGTCCGGACCAGCGAAGTGATCAAGTTTTCCGCCGGCGGGTTCCGGGACTTCACCCGCATCGCGGCGTCCGATCCGATCATGTGGCGCGATATCTTCCTGAACAACCGCGAGGCGGTGCTGGAGCTGCTGGGGCGTTTTACCGAGGATCTGACCGCCCTGCAGCGCGCCATCCGCTGGGGCGAAGGCGATATCCTGGAAGACTGGTTTACCCGGACGCGGGCGATCCGCCGCGGCGTTGTCGAAATGGGCCAGGCCGGCAGTTTCAGCGCGGTGGAGCCAAAAACCGGATCCGGGGCAGATCGGAAATCCTGACCGGCCCTGCGTAAAGCTGCCCGGACTGTGCGGTGACCGGCACGGTCAGAACCGGGTCGCCGCCCTCCGGCGGCCGTTTTGCCAGCAGGGCAAGGCCGATCTTAGCCATCGTCGCCATCTTCGGTTCGATAATCGCCGTATCGGCCAGCGCATCCATGCCCGCGGCGTAACCCCTGATATCCGCCGAAAACGCGCCCATCGGCCGCCAATCCTCATCCAGCGCCATGCTGCCCTGCGCGCGCAGATCGACCCGGCCCCAGACCACGCGCAGCCAGGGCACTTCCACCGTACCGCCATCGCGCCGCCAGCGTTCCACCACCTGTTCGACGGGCCCGTTCCCGACCAGCCCCAGCAGCCTGAAGTCGCCCCGCAACGTTTCGATCATGTGACCCAGCGGCGCCGCGACATGCGCGGGCAGTTCGACACCGGCCCCGGCGACCGAAAGGGTCAGGGCCGTTTCGGTATGCGCTGCCGGCGGTGATTCGGGTCGCGTTGCCTCAATCCACACTTCCGCAGCCTGCCAGTCGCCGGGATCGCCCGACACCCTTACCTCCCGCAGAAGGACAGAAGCAGATTTCGGCTGGCCGTCTCGCCAGAAAGCGACAATCGACGTCGCCTCTTTCGGCTCCATCGTGATCCGGTAGGGCGCCCCCTCCCGTTCGATTGTCAGATCCTGGGCGCCGTGGGCTTCCAGCCGGAAGCGATGCAGGTTCCAGGGCTGCGCTTCGAGTGCCAGGCGCGCGCCTTGCCATCGCCAGCTTCCGTCCGGCGCAATGACCGACGGTTGCGCCAGCAATACCCGGATCGCGAAGGGAAAGCCTTCGCTCTGCATCGGGTCATGCGCGATCCGGTAGCCTTCATCCCGGCGCGCGTCCAGCCAGCCGGCGATCAGGTCGAGCGCGAGACCACGCGCATAATACCAGTAACCCGAATGCGCCACCGCAATGGTGAGACTTGCCAGTATGGCGATCAGTAGGGATTTTCCGAAACGCATGTCGCGCGTCCAAATTCCTTCAATGGCCAGGAAACGGGGAAATTTTGCTATCCCGGCCCCATTGATTTCTGTTAGGTCAGCCCCGTTGTCTTTATACGCTGCGCGACGGATACAGGGAATCCTCTCGACTGATGAATGACCGACTTCCGGACAATGAACCGCCAAATCCCCGTGAGGCGGAACAACGGGCGCTACTGCACGCGATTGACGACGATCCGGAAGTCTGGGTCTTCGGCTACGGATCGCTGATGTGGAAACCCGGCTTCGACTATCTGGAACGGCGACAGGCCCGCCTGCATGGCTGGCACCGTTCCTTCTGCGTCTATTCGGAATATTACCGGGGCACGCGGGAACAGCGGGGCCTCGTTCTCGGGCTGGACCGGGGCGGCTGCTGCCAGGGCATCGCCTTCCGCCTGCCGCCATCCGAAGCCCATGACATACTGGATTACCTGTGGGACCGGGAGATGGTGACCTGGGTATACGAACCGCGCGTCATCGATATCCGGCTGGACGACCGGCGGGTGCGCAGCCGCACCTTCGTCGCCAATCGCAGCCACTACCAGTATGCCGGCCGCCTGCCGGAAGACGAGGTCATCGCAATGATCCGCCGCGGCGTCGGCATCACAGGATCGAACATCGAATACCTGCGCAATACCGTCACGCATCTGGATTCACTCGGCATTGGCTACGGGCCGCTGCACAAGCTGTTGAAGGTCGTGGAAGAACCCGGTCAGCCGCAGCGCGAATAGGCGCAGGCGGTGCAGCTGTCGCAGCCTTCCTGAGGGGTCAGCGTCAGCCCGCCGCATTTGGGACATTGCCGCAGCGCACCGCCGGCAATGACGCCGCCGGCAGCCCCTGCTTCAGGCACCAGGAACCCGATATCGATCATGTGCCGTTCGATGACGCCGCCGATTGCCGCCAGCAGCGACGGCACGTATTTGCCATCCACCCATTGCCCGCCTCGCGGATCGAACACGGCCTTCAGTTCCTCCACAACAAAGGACACATCGCCGCCGCGCCGGAACACGGCGCTGATCATCCGGGTCAGCGCCACGGTCCAGGCATAGTGCTCCATGTTCTTCGAATTGATGAACACCTCGAACGGCAGGCGGCGGCCATCCCGCTCGATATCGTTGAGGGTGATGTAGATGGCATGGTCGCTTTCCGGCCAGCGCAGCTTGTAGGTCCTGCCGACCAGCGATTCGGGCCGGTCCAGCGGCTGGGTCATGTATACAACGCCTGAATCCGCCGCTACGGAGGGCGCGACGGCGGCAACCGGTGCGGCATCGTCCGACAGGCGCAGCACCGAACCGGTAACGTCGTTCGGCCGGTAGGTCGTGCATCCCTTGCAGCCCATCTCGTAGGCCTGGAGGTACAGCGCGGCGAAGCTTTCGAACGGCGTGTCGGCGGGCACGTTGATGGTCTTCGAAATCGAGCTGTCGATGTATTTCTGCACGGCTGCCTGCATGACGATATGATCGCCCGGCTGGATGCCCTGCGCGTCAACGAAATAATCGGGCAGCGCCGCATCGTCACCGAACAGGCGGCGAAACAGGCCAAAGGCGTAATCTGTCACCTTCTCGTCGCGATGCGATCCATCCGGCAGCAGCACACTTCTGGTGTAACTGTGGCTGAAGACCGGCTCCACGCCGGACGACACATTGTCGGCCAGCAGCGAAATCGTGCCCGTCGGCGCAATAGAGGTGACCAGAGCGTTGCGGATGCCGTATTCGCGGATACCGTTGCGAAGCTTCGTGTCCAGGGCGCCAACCGTCTCCCCGGCCAGATAGGGCTCCGCATCGAAGAGCGGAAACGGCCCTTTTTCCTTCGCCAACGCAACGGAGACGCCGTAGGCAAGCCGACGGATCGCCGCCATCCACTTTTCGGTAAGGCGGACAGCCTCGTTACTACCGTACCGCGCGCGGCACATGATCAACGCATCGCCCAGCCCCGTCACCCCCAGGCCGATGCGCCGCTTTGCCAGCGCTTCCTGCCGTTGTTTGTCCAGGGGAAAGCCGGAAACATCGATGACATTATCCAGCATGCGCACCGCCAGCGGGACGATCCGCGCCAGTCCCGCTTCGTCCAGCCGGGCATCCGCCGTGAACGGCGCTTCGATCAGCCTGGCAAGGTTGATCGACCCCAGGTCGCAGGCGCCATAGGGCGGCAGGGGTTGTTCGCCGCAGGGGTTGGTCGCAGAAATCGCCTCGCAGTAGTGCAGATTATTGCGCTCGTTGATTCGGTCGATGAAGACGACACCGGGCTCCGCATAGGCGTATGTCGCCTGCATGATCCGGTCCCACAGCGCGCGGGCGCGCAGCGATCTGTATACCGTGCCATCGAAGCGCAGTTCCCAGGCAGCATCCTCCTTGACCGCGCGGATAAAGGCGTCGGTGACCAGAACCGAAAGATTGAACATCCGCAGCTTGCCCGGATCGCGCTTGGCGTCGATGAAGGCTTCGATATCCGGATGGTCGCAGCGCAATGTCGCCATCATGGCGCCGCGCCGCGTTCCCGCGCTGACAATCGTCCGGCACATGGAATCCCAGACATCCATGAAACTGATCGGGCCGGAGGCATCCGCACCCACCCCCCGGACCGGAACGTCCTTTGGCCGAAGGGTGG
>JAQCHR010000073.1 GCA_027619655.1 Pseudomonadota bacterium | reverse complement strand
CCATGCCGTCCCGGTAATCCGCTACCAGGACGGCCACGCCGGTCCGGGGGCCGGATTTAATGGCATGCGCCGCCGCCAGCGCTTCGGCGCGAATCTGCAGGGAAGCATCCAGCGAAGTCCGGATACTGGATTCGCCATTAATCGCAAACAGTCGGTCGGCCAGGTGCGCGGCATGGAAGGGCTGGTCGCGCCGGCGATCCGGCAGCCGGTCGCGCATCGCCTGTTGTGCGTCCCCTTCGCCGAGAACGCCAAAAGCCGCACCCCGCCGCAACACCTTGTCGCGCGCCGCGCGGGCCGCTGCCGGATTCTGGTCCGGACGCAGGCGGGCCGGCGCCTGGGGCAGCACCACCAGAAGCGCCGCCTCCGCATCGGTGAGGCGCAACGGTTCCTTGCCCAGCCAGGCCAGCGAGGCCGCACGGATCCCCTCCAGGTTGCCGCCATAGGGCGCCAGGGTCAGGTAGAGGCCGAGGATGTCATCCTTGGACAGCCGTGCATCGAGCTGCAGGGCGCGCACCATCTCCAGCGCCTTGGACCAAAGATTGCGTGGCCGGGGCTCCAGCAGGCGCGCGACCTGCATGGTCAGGGTGGAGGCCCCGGAAACCACCGTCCCGGAATCCGCCCACTGTTTCAGCGCGCGGATTACCGCCAGGGGATCGACCCCGGGATGCGTCGCGAAGCGGCGGTCTTCATAGGCGGTAAGCAGATGCAGGAACCGGGGATCCACATCGGCGACGCCCGCCGGCAGGCGGATCTTGTCATCCTTCGTGACCGTGACCCGCAGGGCACTGCCATCCGCTGCAAGCAGGACGCGCGAGAGGGTTCGCGCCTTCTCCAGCGGCAGGGGAAAAGCCGCATCCAGCGCCAGGGCCGTGGCGATCGTCAACCCGCCTGCCGCCATCAGGCAAAGCAATATCGTCCACCCGCGCCGCATGTTCCCGCCCGCCTATTGTCGGATATTCAGGCGCCGCATGCTGCCGCGCGCCTGAATCATGGGATCGTACATATCCTCCACATATGCCGCCGGGACCCGGAAGCTGCCGGGGGTCACGGCGCGGACCAGATAGGCCAGCCGGAAGGATTCCCCCCCTGACCGGGTCAGCGCAGCGACGTACCGGTCATCCCGCAATCGCAGGGTTTCCGGCCGATCGACGGATACCGGCAATCCGAATGCCGCGCCATCGGTAATGGCGGCCTGGATTTCCAGGCCCGCCGGCAGCAGGTCCGCCACCAGCAGCCGGCGGGGGAACTGGCTGGCCGCAACCCTGCCTTCCAGTACTACCGTCAGCAGGTCGCCCTGTGTCAGGGTGTCCAGATCCGCCGGCGCGCCATCCTGGGTCAGGAACCGGTGTTCGATGGTGATACCGTTTGTCGTGGCCGGCTCTTCCGCCACGGGAATACCGCCAACGCCGATTGCCAGTTCGACCGGCCGGTCGCCCGGATTGGCGATCGTCAGGCCCTTGTCTCCCAATTCCGGAAGACCGAGGGACCGGTGAAACGCGCCCTGCCCGGCCGGCAGGCTTTGACCGTCAACCGTCAGCGGTGCCGCGGCCATCGCCCGGCTGAGTTCCCAGGCTGCCACCACCATCCAGGCCTTTTCCTGCGTACTGGTATAGGAGTCCGCGATGGTGAGTTCGCGTAACCGGTCCGCGGCCTGCCGCAACACATCCGATTTGAGGGCGGCGGCGACGGATACCAGCGCCGCCGCATCACGCAGGTCGCTGCCGTAACTGGCATGGCGCCCATCGCCCGACGCCCCGATGGCGGCGCGAAGCGCGGTATCGGCGCCGTCGGCAAAGCCGAACGCCGCAGCAGCGAGCGCCACCTGCGCGCGACCCATGCCGCTGCCGACCCGGTCGAGACGCGCCTCGATGAAATGCCGGACGATGCCAGGTTCAATAGCATTGCCACGCGCCAGCACGGCCAGGCCGTAGGCCGCCGCCTCCGTTTCCCCGTCGGACAGGGATTGCCGGTTCAGCAGGTTGCCGAAATAGAGGCGCGACCGTTGCAGCGCCACCGCATCAACCGCATACCCTTCGGTGCGGGCGCGATCCAGAAAGTCGAGCGCATAGGCGGATATCCATGGATCGGCCCGGTCCCGCGCACTCCAGAGGCCAAAACTGCCATCGGCACGCTGCCGGGACAGCACCCGTTGCACCGCGACCTGGATGCGGTCGCGGAGACCCGGGTCAGGCGCCGTCCGGTCCGCGCCTTTACCCAGCGCGTTTACATAGAGCAGCGGCAAGGCGCGGCTGATAGTCTGCTCGGTACAGCCGTAGGGATAGCGGTCGAGCGAGGCCAGCAATCCGTGCAGATCATAGGGAACCGGCGACAGGGCAACCGAAACCTGTGCGTCCGTCGGATACAGATCCGCTGCCAGCGCGCCGGACAGGGTGATGCTGCCACCCGGACTTAACGACACGGTATGCCGGGTCTGCCGCCAGGCCTGGGCAGGACGCAGCGCCAAAGTCCATGTCCGCGCCAGCGTGATGCCGTCCGGACCGGTCACCCCGAGTGTCAGCACTGCCTCGCCCGGCGCATCGGCCGACAGGGTCAGCGGCAGCGACCAGCGGCTACCTGCCGCAAGTGGCACGGTTTCGGGCATCGCTCCGTCGATGCGGGCCGGTCCAGAGACGGACAGGGCTGGAACGTAATCGCCCGCCGGGGCATCGGTATTGACCAGCTCGACGGTGATCCGGGCCGCATCGCCCGGCGCCAGGAACCGCGGCAGATAAAGATCGGCCAGCAGCGGATCGCGTATGACGAGACGGCCGGCGCCATGGCCCACCGCCGCACGCGAATGGGCAACCGCCATCAGCCGCAACCGCCCGCTGAATCCTTCGGGGATATCCAGGGTCACTTCGCCGCGTCCTGCCGCATCGGTCCGCATCAGGCCGTGGAACAGCGCAATAGTCCTGCGGGGTGGCTGGATGCCACCCAGCAGTCCGCTCCCCGCGTCACCTCCCGATCGCACGGTCCCGGGCCGGCCGCGCCGGGCGTCGATCAGCCTGCCGTATATGTCGCGCAGTTCGACCGCCATGCGCCGCTTGCCGAAGATCGCGTCCGCCGGATCCGGCGTCGCGAAACCGGTCATCTGCAGGATACCCTCATCCACTGCCGCCAGTGTCAGGTCCGCCTCAACGGGAAGGCCTGCGCCGTCGGTTACCCGGAAGGTCACCGGAACCGGCCCGCCAGAGCCTGCGCTTTCCGGCAAGTCGAAATTTACCGACAGCCGCCGCGCCGGCTGATCCACCGCCAGCCAGGCCAGGCCAACAGCCCGGCCGGGCCCCTGTTCCGCCTCGGCCGGCGCGGGCCGGAATACGGTCGCGGTGACATAGGCGCCCGCAGTCCATTCCGCGACCGCCAGCGACAGCGCCCCCTTGCCGTCTATCACGGACACGGTATGGACCTGCGCCACCCGGTCGGTGAGCACGGTGACCAGGGCGACGCCGTCGAATGGCGACTCAAGCTGCACCTTTGCCGTATCACCGGGCAGATAGCGTTCGCGATCCAGCCGCACGGTCATCATGTCCGGCGTGCCGGGGGCGCCGTCGTTCCGGCCCCAGCCGACCTGAAACCGGGTGCTGGCCGGCATGACACCGGGGTGATCCGGATCGGCCACTTCCAGGCGATAATCGCCCCAATCGGCCTGCAGGGAAATTCGGGCCGGGTCACCATCCGCGCCTGCCGTCCGCAGGGCGCCGCTGTCCACCGTCGTGTCGCTGACAATTTCCCGGTACTGCCAGTTGCCGCCGGACTGACGGTACCAGAACAGTTCCCGTTCCTCCCGGTACAGTCGCCAGGCAACCGGACGGCCGCCGACCGCCGCGCCGGCGCCATCGACCAGCGCTACATCGAAGACCGCCGGCGCCCCCCTGCCGACGGCCTCCTGGAACTGCGGCCGGATGCCCAGGCGCGCATGCCCGTCGCGCAGCGGCCGGACAATGGTCGCACCGACGGGCCGTCCGCCCCGTTCCAGCACGGCAGCGTCAACGCGGACACGCAGGGGATGCGCGCTTTCAGCCATTTCCGGCAGCGAAACTGAAAGAACCGCCTGGCCGTCACCGCCAGTGCGCGCCAATGGCAGGTCAATGCGCGCCGGTACCGGTAGACCATCTACCGGCCCGAAACGATATCCGGCCCAGGCCTTGAAAGGTTCGGGATCGGCTTCCACAAGGACCTGACCCCTGACCGCAAGATCCGCGCCGGGGGCGCCATACAGGAAGCGGGCGCCGATCGTCAGCGGGAAATCCGTTCCGGAAATGAAGGCTTGCGGCGCCCCGGCGGTCACTTCGATGCGCGGCGGCACGAAATCCGTGACCTGCACCGTTGTTGCGCCGATGGTCGTCCCACCCTCGGGCATACCCAGCGCGAAACGCCACTCGCCGGTCACCGCGCTGTCGGGCAGCGTGTGGTCGAGTGGTATGGCGCCGGTCGGGCCGCTCTGCACGGCCAGAGTACGGATCGTAACCCCATCGGGACGGGTAACCGTCAGTTCGAGGGGCAGACCGTCCACCGCGCCGCCCCGGTCGTCGCGCACCAGCGCCGTCAGGTGGACGGTTTCGCCCGGACGATAAATACCCCGTTCCGTATATAGGAAGGCGTCCACCGGGCCCGGCGCATCGCGGCCGCCGACGCCCCGATCCGCCAGGTCGAAGCCGGCTCCAGCCAGCGAGAGGAACGTGTAATCATCCGCCGCCGCCCGTGCCCGCAGCAGGACCGCCTCCCTCCCGCCCGTGCCACGCAGCAGGCCGGGAGCGAAACGCGCGCGACCGTCCCTATCGGTGATCGCTTCCGCCAGCACATCCTCGTTGCGGGCCTGCAGGGCCAGCGTGACGCCTGCCATCGGTTCGGCGGTGGCTAGCGAGCGGGCGAAGACGGACAGGCCATCCGCCCCGTGAAAGGTCACCAGCCCGATATCGGACACCACCAGCCACTGGACGGCCCGGTCTTCCCAGCCCCGGGATGCCGTATCCCCGGCGTTCGCCACCAGGAGATACACGCCGGGCTTGCGGGCCGGCAGCAAGTTCTCCATCGGCACAGCGGTCAGAACTTCCCGGTTGCGAATTTTCCTCACGGAAACCGCACCCTGCCAGACCGGCTCGCCAAGCGAGGTAACCACGCTATGCAGGTCATAGGCGTTCAGGTTGCGGCCAACGCGCCCCTGCATGACCTCGTCCACAAGGTTGCCCTCCGTAATCCGCAGCAGGGTCAGGGGCACTTCATCCATATTTACGCTGGTCAGGGGAATACCGACACTGCCGACACGGGGCAGCACATACCGCCCGCCGGAAAATTCCGCCCGGGCCGGCCGGTCCGCGACAAGGATGCTGCGCTCTCCCGGCACCACGGCACGACCGTGAATATCCTTCAATCCGTCCCGGATCGCGAGCGTATAGCGGCCGCCATGGGTCAGATTGCCGATGCAGACAGTGGACTCACGCACCACCACCGGGTGGTCGCCGTGATCCGGCCGGATCGCAACATAATCGGCGATGCCATCGCGCTGTGGCGCGGCGACCGCCGCGCTGAATGCGAGGCAGGCCCGGGGGTCGTCGCGATCTTCATCGCTGCGCGCCTCCAGAATCCGGAACCCGTATTCATTGCGCATACGGTCCAGGCGCTTCCGGGCGACGGCGTCCTCCCGAATCGCAAGGCCGGCCAGCAGGGCCAGTTCCGCGCTGACGTATTCTTCCCGGTTTTCCTGAACGATGCTGAAAGCGACGAGAGCCTGCGCAGTAGAACCAGGGTCGGGCGCCGTGCGAAACGCCACATACATGCCATAGGCGGCTTCCCGCAGGGCTTCGGCGGCCACGCTGTCCGCCTGTTGACGCGTGTCCCAGTCGCGATTGGCGTCCCGGGCTACGGCGCGCGACAATCGGGACAGGTGCAGCCAGGTCGCCGCGGCCTTCTGCCAGCCAGCCGATACCCCGTCCGGCGCGTGCATGACGATATCCTTTGGCGCCAGCGCCATTGCCGCCAGATCCCCGTTTTGGGCGGCTGTTCCGGCCCGGGCCAGCGCCAGCGCTTCCAATTCCGCTGACGGTGCGGGCGCAGGCGCCGCTTCCGCCTGCCAGCGTTTTTCCAGCTCTGTTTCGCGATACGCTGTCGGTGAAGGCGCGGCTTCCGCCTGCGGGACAACACCGAATGTGCAAAAAAGACAGAGCACGAATAGCACGCGGTACATGAGCGGCCTCCTTGGTTGCGGCGCGGGGATATCAGTTCTGGGGAATTATGCCACGGAATACGGCAATCCGAAGGCGCCGCCGTGGACCTATCAGGGCAGGACATCGGAAACGGGTTCGACAAAATAAGGCGTCGGGTCCTCCGGCCGGTTCGGCCGCGCCGGCGCCGGCAGGGCGGAGGGCAGAAAGCGGCCGCGGCCCGGTTCGGCCTGCAATTGTCCGTCCCGGATAATCACCGCGCCGCGCGACATCACGATGCCGGGCCAGGCTTTCAGTTCAATCCCTTCATAGGGTGTATAATCGACATTGTGATGCAGCATGTCGTTGGTCAGCGGGAATGGCGGTTTTTCGTCCCAGATCACGATATCCGCATCCGCCCCCACGGCGATTGTCCCCTTGGCGGCGTCCAGGCCATACATCTGCGCCGGGTTGGTCGCTGTCAGGGCGACGAAATCCCGGATATCGATCCGGCCGTCCAGGACCCCATGGGGAAACAGCAGGGGCAGCCGCGTTTCGAGCCCCGGAATACCGTTCGGGACCCAGCGGAAACCTTCCTGTGCCCTGCCATGCTGCTTGCCTTGCGGGTCGGCAAAGCGGAAGGGCGCATGGTCGGAGGAAAAGATCGAGAAGACGCCATCGGCCAGCGCCGACCACATGTATGCCTGGTCCGCCGGTGTCCGGGGTGGCGGGCTGCAGATGCATTTCGCGCCCTCGAAGCCGTCCTTCTGCAGATCCGCCGCAGTCAGGAACAGATATTGCGGGCAGGTCTCGCCATAAATCCGCAACCCCCGCGCCTGCCCGCGCCGGATTTCCTCGGTCGCGTCCCTGCCCGACACATGGACGATCAGGATCGGCGTGTCCATCAGGTCGGAAAACGCAATGGCGCGATAGGTGGCCTCCCGCTCCACGACCGGCGGACGCGACACGGCGTGGTAGTAGGGCGCGGTCTTTCCGGCCTGTTCCAGCCGATCGGTCAGCAGCCGATGCAGTCGCTGTTTTCGGCATGGATCATGACCATCGCGCCGTTGCGCCGCGCCAGTTCCAGCACATCCAGCATCTGGCGGTCGTTCAGCTTCATGTCGTCATAGGTCATGTAGAGCTTGAAATGCGTGTAGCCCCGGGCGATCAGTGCGGGCAGTTCCGTTTCCAGCACGGCAGGCGACGGGTCGCTGATGATCAGGTGGAAGGCGTAATCGATCACGGCCTTGTCCGCGGCGCGGGCGTGGTAGTCCGCGACCACGTCGTTCAGCGACTGGCCCTTGAACTGGCAGGCAAAGGGAATGACGGTCGTCGTCCCGCCATGCGCGGCGGAAACAGTACCACTGCGGAAGTCATCCGCCATGCGGGTCCCGTCGCTGGTCGGCTGGTCAAGATGGCAATGACCATCGACGCCACCCGGCGTCACCCATCGGCCGGCGGCGTCAATCGTCTCAGCGGCACCGGAAAGATTTTCCGTTAGCGCGGCGACGCGGCCGTCGCGAATGCCGATGTCGCTCTCGAAAACGTCGCTGGCCGTCGCGACCCGGCCGTTGCGGATGATACAGTCGAATGCCGTCATGGTCGTCCTCCAGGTGCGTCGCCATCAGAATGCCGCTTCAGGAAACTTCCTGAAACAACCGGCCCCGGTCCTTGACCCTGTCCGGATCAATGCCGGCGAGCTTCAGCGATTTCCAGATTGCGGTCGCGATCGTATCGTAAATCGGAATACCGAGTTCCGCCTCCATTTCGGGAACAATCGAAAGGCCGCGCAGGTTGGTACAGAAAATGCTGATCGCTTCCGGCTTGCCCTCGGCGGCAACCTCCTGGCACATTTGCGCAATAGTCGCTTCGGAGACTTCGGAGAAGGAAAAATTGCCCGGATCGCCGAGATGCCGCTCGGCAACGCATTCGAACCCTGCCCGGCCGTAATTCGCAATCGTTGCCGCCTGGATATCGTCCAGGTAGGGCGTCACGAGGCCGAATCGCTGCACGCCGGTAAGGACGAAAATCTCGTTCAGCGCCAGTACCGATGAGCAAGTGGCAATACCCGTCTCCAGTTCGATCTCCGCACAGAGTTCCTCATCGGCGGCGAACCCCTTCCAGCCGGCCGATGTTCCGTTCCAGCAGATCGAATGCACCCTGGCGTCGGCAAGTAGCCGGGCGGCGGCCAGCATGGGGCGTGTATCGAACTGGCTGAGCGCCTGCGCCGCCAGCGAGATTTCCGTCACGGTGAACCGGCTGAAATGCGCGGTCACGTCCGGAAGGCCGGACAGCGCGGCCGCCGTAAGCGGCTCCAGCACCGTGTTCGACGACGGGGTCAGCATGCCGAGAAAGCGGCGCTCACCGACAGAATCCTTCATGGTCCACTCCATACTGTTGCCAGTATGGTTGTACCGCAGATTTGCAATGTTCCAAACGTTTCAGACCGGTAGGGACGGACTCACCCGGTTACCGGATCCCCGAACCGTCAGACAGCAAGGTATTCCTGCCGGATATCCGCGTTGTCGAGCACGTCCTTCGCGAGACCTTCAAAAACCACCTGTCCCATGTCCAGGATGATCGCCCGGTTCGCCAGATGCAGCGCGGCGATGGCGTTCTGTTCCACGATGACCGTCGTGATTCCGAGATCCTTGACGCCTTCGAGGATCCGCTCGATTTCATGCACGATAACCGGGGCAAGCCCCTCATAGGGCTCATCGAGCAACAGAAGCTTGATGTCGCGCGCCAGGATCCGGGCGATGGCCAGCATCTGCTGTTCCCCGCCCGAAAGGGTTACGGCTTCCTGCCGCGCCCGTTCGGCGAGGCGCGGGAAGTGTTCGTAGATGCGCTCGATCGACCAGCCGACCGGCGGCGCGATCTGCGACAGGGTGAGGTTCTCCTCCACCGTCAGTCCGGGAATGATGCGCCGGTCTTCCGGCACCAGCCCGACCCCCTGGCGCGCCGCCTGCCATGACTGCATTTGGTGCAGCGGCTGATGGTCGAGCCAGATTTCGCCCTGTTTGAGCTGCGGATTGTCCATGCGTGCGATGGTGCGCAGGGTAGAGGTTTTCCCGGCACCGTTCCGGCCCAGAAGGGCGACGATGTCCCCTTCATGGACATTGAAGCTGACGCCCTGGACGATATAGCTTTCACCGTAATAGGCATGCAGGTTCGCGGCGGAGAAATATGCGGGTTCGGGATGCGGCGCCGTTGCCGGGGCATCCTGTGCGGCGGGTCCGTTCATGCGTGCGCCCCGCCAAGATAGGCTTCCTGAACCTTGGGATTGCCGCGGACTTCGGTCGGATTGCCCTCGGCGATGACCATGCCCTGCGCCAGAACCGTAATATGGTCCGCCAGCGAAAACACGACATGCATGCCATGTTCGATGATCACCGTCGTCATGCCCCGCTCCTTGATTTTCATCAGCGTCTCGATCGTCCGGTTGGTATCCGCGCGGGACATGCCTGCCGTCGGCTCGTCCAGCAGCAGCAGTCGCGGGCGCTGAACCAGGCACATGGCCAGTTCCAGCCGCCGCTTGTCGCCGCGTGACATGCTGCCCGCTTCGCGCATCCGCAGGTCGGCAAGGCCGAAATCGTCAAGTGCGTGTTCCGCCGCCTCGCGGATATCGACCTCGCCATTCAGCGACCCGAAGGCATCGAAGCGGAACGCCCCGTCGCGCTTGGCAAAGGCCGGGATCATGACATTCTGCAACAGCGACAGTTCGGGAAATATTTCCGGTGTCTGAAAGATCCGCGCGACGCCGATCTGGTTGATCTCGTAAGGTGTTTTCCCGGTCAGGATTTCGCCATGAAACATTACCGACCCCCGGTCCGGCGCGATCCGCCCTACGCAGATATTCAACAGTGTCGATTTGCCGGCACCGTTCGGTCCGATGATGGCATGCGTCCGGCCCTCCTCGATCCGCAGATTTACCTCGCTCAGCGCCTTCAGCCCGGCGAAGCTCTTGTGTACGTCGGTGACGTTCAGGCCGATATCGGTCATGGCGCAGTTTTCTTCTTTTTTGTATCGGTCAAGCCGCGCCACCGGGTCACCAGCGCGCCGATGCGGCGCATGCCTTCCATGATCCCGCCCGGCAGGAAGGTGACGACAATCACGAACAGGGCCCCCAGCGTCAGGTGCCAGCCGTCGCCGACAAAGGGCGCGACAACCGTGACAACGAAATCTTCGATCCCATCGGGCAGGAAGTCGAAGATCCGGTGCAGCATCTGGTCGTTATAGGCCGAGAAGATATTCTCGAAATACTTTATCAGGCCCGCACCCAGCAGGGGGCCGACCAGCGTACCGACGCCCCCCAGGATCGTCATCAGGACAACTTCGCCGGACGCGGTCCATTGCATACGTTCCGCGCCCGCCAGCGGATCCGTGACCGCCAGCAGCGATCCCGCCAGCCCCGCATACATGCCCGAGATGACAAAGGCGATCAGCAGGTAGGGCCGGGTGTTGTAGCCCGTATACCCCATGCGCAGCTGGTTCGACTTGATCGCCAGCAGTTTCAACCCGAAGGGCGAGCGGTTGATCCGCAGCGATACGAAGAAGGCCAGGATCAGCAATACGGCGCAGAAATAGAAGCCGGGATAGCCGCTCATTTCCAGCCCGAAAAGATTGGTCGATGGCAGCCCGGCTTCAACCTTGACCCCGAACATCGCATCGACGGCGCGCGGGTCGGTCTGGCGGAGCTGCAGCCCCGTTTCGCCATTGGTGATCGGCGTCAGCACCGAATAGGCCAGGTTGTAGGACATCTGCGCGAAGGCCAGGGTCAGGATCGAAAAATAGATCCCCGAACGGCGCAGACTGATATATCCGATCAGCACGGCGAACAGTCCGCCGACAGCCGTTCCCAGGATAACCGCCGGGATG
>JAQCHR010000072.1 GCA_027619655.1 Pseudomonadota bacterium | reverse complement strand
GCTTCTGATTCTTATACATGAATCAGACACAAACCGCATCAAATGGTTCGGTCACTTGGGAAATGCGGGTTTAAACACTCAGCCATAAGGTGCCCCGCGCCAGAACCCTTTGCCAGCGGCCTTCGCAGCGTTCTCAGCCTTGATATAATCCGTCGGGTATTGCCGATCCCTGCCGCACCCGGTGCCAGGCGATTGCCGCTGCCGCAAATCGATGGCAGGCTGTCGCCGCGGATACAGCGAACCGCGAATGGGAGGACACACGTAGAATGGAAAACCAGACCTACGATTACATCGTCGTGGGCGCAGGCTCGGCCGGCTCGGTCCTGGCCAACCGCCTGACCGCGAGCGGCAAGCACCGCGTCCTGCTGCTCGAAGCCGGACGGCCGAGCCACCCCTGGTCGCCCATCCCCATCGGTTTCGCCAGGCTGCTCGACAACCCGGCGGCCAACTGGTGCTATGAATCGGAACCGGAAAAGAACACCGGCAACCGCAAGATCCCCGTGCCGCGCGGCAAGCTGCTCGGCGGATCCAGCGCCATCAACGGCATGGTCTTCGTGCGCGGCCAGGCGCAAGATTTCGATACCTGGGCGCAGCTCGGCAATCGCGGCTGGAGCTATCGCGACGTGCTGCCGATCTTCCGGGACATGGAAAGCTATGACGGCGGCGACGACGAATACCGCGGCCGCGGCGGGCCGCTGAAGATCACGGATACGACGGAAGCCGGGCCGCTCTACGACCTGATCATCAAGGCGGCATCGCAGGTCGGTATCCCCCGCAATCCTGACTATAACGGGGCGGTGCAGGAAGGCATCGCCATGACGCAGGCAACCATAAACAAGGGCCGGCGGATGAGCACCGCCTATTGCTACCTTGATCCGGCGAAGTCGCGCCCGAACCTGGAAATCCGGACGAATGCCCTGACCGAGCGCCTGCTGCTGGACGGCAAGCGCTGCGTGGGCGTGCGCTTTGCCATAGACGGCCAGGTTCAGGAAGCGCGGGCCGGGCGCGAAGTCATCGTCAGCACCGGTTCGATAAATTCGCCGCAACTGCTGGAACTGTCGGGCATCGGCCAGCCGGAACTGCTGCGCGGGCATGGAATCGAAGTGCGTCACGAACTGCCGGGCGTCGGCGAAAACCTGCGCGACCATTACGCGGCACGGCTGAAATATGAAATCGGCAAGCCGGGCCTGACATACAACGACCGGGCGCGCGGCCTCGGCCTCGTCTGGCAGGCGCTGCAATTCGCCGTCGCGCGCAAGGGTCTGCTGAACATGCCGGCGTCGCCGGTCCGGGCCTATGTGAAGACGCGCGAGGGGCTGGAAGCGCCTGACGGCAACATCGCCATCCTGCCCTTTTTCGCCACGCCGGACCGAAGGATCGACAAGCGCTCGGGCATCACGGTGAGTGCGAACCCGCTGCGCGCCGACAGCACCGGCAGCATCCATATCCGGTCAGCGAAGGCGACGGAGCCGCCGTCGATCCGCTTCAACTTCCTGTCGGCGCAGACCGACCGGGACGTGACCCTGGGCGTGATCCGCATCGCCCGGCGGATCATGGAGGCGCCGGCGATGGACGGCGTCGTCAGCGGCGAGTTCGCGCCGGGCAAGGCCGTGCAGAGCGACGACGAACTGCTCGCCTGGGCGCTGCAGACCGGGGAGACAACCTACCACCCGATCGGCACCTGCAAGATGGGCAGCGACCCGCGCGCGGTTGTCGACGAGCGGCTGCGGGTTCACGGGCTCGCCGGGCTGCGCGTCGCGGATGCCTCGATCATGCCGACCGCGACCTCGGGCAATACCAACGCGCCGTCGATCATGATCGGCGAGAAGGCCGCGCGGATGGTTCTGGAAGACGCCGCGTGATGACCCTGTCTTAGGTGCTGTCAGGCCGAAGCGAACCTGTCGCCGAGTTTGCGAGCGATGCAGGCTTAAACCTCGACACTTCGGGCCTGCCTGACGGTACGCTGTTAACCGTCGGCATACGCCCGGAGCATTGGCGCGAGGCCGGTAAGACATCTGGCGGCAACACCATGGACTTCGAAGTCGATGTCGTCGAGGACCTTGGCGACATGCGTCTGCTCTCTGGCATACTCGCCGCCAGACCGGTTGTGAGGCTCTTTGAACGGGCCGAAGGGCCCGCGCGTAAGCCTGGCGAGCGATTGGCGATCAAGCCGGCGGCCGGTACCACGCATCTGTTTGACACGCAGGGCATGCGGATCGCGACAACCTGACATTATCGGCAATCTACCCCAGACCGGCAGGCGCGCCGCCTTACCCCGCACCGAGCACGAATGGATCACGACCGATGTTCCGGAACTGCGACGCCTTCTAACCGGCGAGATAACCTGTCGGGAAGCAATGGTGATTGTCCGCGCCATGATCGGGCGTATAGAGGTTTTCGAAGGGAAGTAACGGGCCAGGCCGGGTATCGTCCTTGCCGGCGCCCTGGCGCAGATCCTTGCATTTCCACAGGAACACAAAACCGCCGCCCGGATAGGGGGGACGAAAGGGTCTTTCTGGTCGCGGGGGCAGGAATTGTGTTTTGTGACCTTTTTGAAGGCATGGCTTAGAGTGCTGCCTCCGAGAAGCCGTGTTAATTGAGGAAACTTGAATAAGCTTCCTGTGGTGGCTGCGGGGTTTGATCAAGCACCCTACTTGAGCGTTACCGATATCTACGCCGCCAGCGCCATAGATGCGGTTGACGGTGACTGGGTCTCATGGAAAGTCCTGCAATTTGGATGAACCTGTTTCAACACGGAAAAACAGTTGCTGAAGCGATCAAGGTTTTCAGACGGGCAGATTTTCGGGATATTGAAGGCGCATCAAGCCGATTCTATTCAGCCGCCTATTATTGCCATGAATTCCCGACGCGTTGCATGTTCGTCGCGGAAAGCGCCAAGCATCCGACTGGTCACCATGTCGACGCCCGGCTTGTTGATCCCGCGGGTAGTCATGCACTGATGCGATGCCTCCACGACTACAGCAACGCCGCGCGGTTTCAGGACATCTTGGATGGTGTTGGCGATTTGCGCCGTCAACCGTTCCTGAATCTGCAACCGCCGTGCGTAAATTTCAACGACCCGCGCCAGCTTGCTGATACCGACGACTCGTTTATCAGGCAGATAGCCGACATGGACGCGTCCGATGATCGGCGCCATGTGATGTTCGCAATGACTGACGAGACGGATGTCCCGCAACACGATCATCTCGTCATAGCCTTCGGTTTCGTCAAAAGTGCGTTCCAGGACGTCGGCAGGGTCCTGGAAATAGCCGCCAAAAAATTCATCAAACGAACGGACGACCCGTGCGGGTGTATCACGTAGCCCCTCGCGCGCCGGGTCGTCCCCGGTGTAGGCAAGCAGGGTCTGGACGGCGCGGATTGCCGTTTCGCGTGACGGGCGAATGCCGAAACTGACGGGCGCGCTTTCCCGCAGGTCATTGTCGGCAAGGGCAATCGGGTTTTCCATGGGGGCTCTCCTGGAATGGTTGCTCGCTCATATCGGAATGAAACCGGCGCCGCCGGATGCAATTAGACTGTTCAACCACTTGATACGAACCGGAGCCGCTATCGGATCACATCGCCGGTGCGTCTTACCGCGCGGCGCGCTTTCTGCTGATCCGGTTCGGGACCTGTTCCGTAAAAGTCACGGAGTACACAATACGGGAGACCAGTCATTGCGATGAACAACCAGCGCCTTTTGCGACGCCGCGTGATTGCATCGACGGTGTTGGCTCTGTTCCTGAACCCCTGGGGTGGTTTGGCCGTTGCCAATGCAGAACTTGATCAATCGCCCGATCCACTCGCCATCTATGGCGATGAGATCCGTTTCGATGTCATGCGGAACGGGCAACCGGTGGGCTTGCACAAAACCACATTTGCCGAAAACGGCAATGAACTGGATGTTCTCAGTGTTTTCGACCTGAAAATCGATTTTCTGTTTTTCACGGCTTTCCGGTTTCGCTACGAGTCGGCGGCATCCTGGCGCAACGGGGCGCTTGAGCGCCTGAAGGCGCGCACGGATGACGATGGCACAAGAAGCAGTTTTGAGGCGGTTCGCGAGGGGGCGGGCTACGTTATCGAGAGCGAGCGGGAATCGTACAGTACCCGGAGCCCCGTTTATCCGACCGATCACTGGAATCCGGCGGTACTCCGACAGGACCGTGTGCTTAATACACTGACAGGCCGGTTCAACGAGGTCCGGATCACACCGGTCGATCGGGAGAACGTCGAAACAGAACGCGGTCCGGTCATGGCAACGCGTTATGCCTATACCGGCGAACTGGAAACGGAAGTCTGGTATGATGATGCCGGGCGCTGGGTAAAGATGCGTTTTGCCGGGCGCGACGGGTCGATAATCGAGTATGTATGCCGCCGGTGCCAGGGCGGCACTGTTCGCAAGGCGGAACAGGAATGAGTGACCGCGCGCCAGGCAGGGTCGCATGGATCACCGGTGCGGGAAAGGGAATCGGCCGGGAGCTTGCGCGGCGCCTCGCCAGCGAGGGGTGGGTCGTTGCCGTCAGCGCCCGCACAGAAGGCGACCTTGCATCGCTTGTCGCCGAGTGTGCACCAGCGCGCATAGTCGCCATGCCCCTGGATGTCACCGACCTCGCGGCGACGGCGCGCACGGTATCCGAAATCGACAGTCAGTGCGGACCGATTGATCTCGCTATACTCAATGCGGGTACGCATACGCCGATGGGCGCTGGCGATTTTTCGGTCGAAACAGTCAGCAATCTCATGGATACCAACCTGATGGGAACCGTCAACGGACTGTCACAGTTGCTGCCCCGGTTCATCGAGCGCAAAAAGGGACAAGTTGCCGTGGTCGCTTCCCTTGCCGGCTACCGCGGATTGCCCGGTGCGGCGGCGTATGGCGCATCGAAGGCAGCCCTGATCAACATGTGCGAGGCGCTTCGGCCGGAACTTGAGGGCCATGGCGTTCGCCTGACCCTGATCAATCCCGGATTCGTCGACACGCCGTTGACCAGACGCAACGATTTTCCGATGCCCTTCCTGATTTCAACGGAGAAGGCAGTCGATCACATTATCCGGGGGTTGAACGGCGATGCCTTCGAAATTGCGTTTCCCTGGCGGTTCGCTGCCCTGATGAAGGTCTTGCGCATCCTGCCGGACCGGATGTTCCTTGCCCTGACACGACGTATGGTCCGAGATGAATGATCATCACGTAGCCTACCGGACCTACCTGGAAACGCTGACGCCGGAATCGCTGGACCGGCTGGAGGAGTACGTCTCGGCCGATGTCCGTTTCACGGATCCCTTCAACGATGTGCGCGGCGCCGACGCCATGCGGCGCGTCCTGTCGCATATGTTCGAAAGTGTCGGGCCGGTCGTTTTACGCGTTTCCCACATGGCATCCGACGGCGATTCCTGCCTAATGCGCTGGACCTTCGCCGGCAGGTTACGGGGAACGGACTGGACCTTCGCGGGCATGAGCACCATCCGCTTCAATGCTGACGGACTGGTTTATGAACATGCGGATTACTGGGATGGCGCAACAGCGCTCTATGAAAAGCTGCCTGTTATCGGTCCGGTACTGGCGTGGATCCGGCGCCGGATCGCTGTCCATTAATGCCATTTGAGGATTGGACTTCCGCCCTTTCCGGGCTCGGCATGAAGACGAGGGTTACCTCGCCCAGTTCAATTCCGAATTTGGTGACTCGTGCCCGGTTGATCATCACGTCGGATGACTGCAGGAACATCCAGTCGTTGAAATCAACCCGGACATTGAAGCCGTTAATCTTCAGGTCCATGTCGTAGCGCCAGTTCAGCGCATTGCCGTGGGCAATACCCTGCGCCACGCCGATCACGTCGTCGGCACGGCCTTCATAGCGGTGATCGCCGGTTTTGCGGATATGCCATATTCTCCGGTCGATTTCACCGTCGCTGTAGGCGAAACGCTCATCCAGCACCAGTTCCTGGCCGTCCCATGTTCCATCAATATCCACGACGAACTGGCGCCGGACATTTCCGAACCTGTCTTCGAACAGCCCCCAGGCGCGGGTCTTCCCGGCAAAGTATTCCTCGAGGATGAGGCGGGGCTCCGCGCCCGCAAAATCGGTGGTTTCCATTTTCGTACATCCGCTCAAAAGCCACACTGCAAACAGCACCGCCAACAGCTTCATGGTCTGGTAGCCTCCATTTTTCGCTGATACCGCGCGCCACGCCGGTCGATGGCGCGGCGGATGATCGACTGCTTCTTCTCCGTCAGCGGGAACCGCCAGATCAGGAAAATGGCGCTACCCTTTATTACGGCGGGCAGCAGCGAATAGATCAGGGTCAGTGCGATTTTTCCGGTTTCGGTCGGCGCCGCCGGGTCGAAACCGGCGGCCGCCACGCCCGGCAGCGCAAGGCCGACCGCCGCCGCCAGCGCGAGCTTCGTGCTCATGCTCCACAGGGCGAATTGCATGCCGGCCCGGGGCTCGCCATGCCGCAGCGTGTCGTAATCGACGACGTCGGCCTGCAGCGCGGGCGGCAGGGAAAGATCCGCCCCCAGCGCCATGCCGGTTATGAGGCAAACAACGGCAAACGCGAAAAAATCACCCTCGGAAATCCAGGGAACGGTCGCAAAGGCAGCACAGGCGATAAGCATCGCCCAGCACCAGGCGCGATGCTTGCCGATTCGGCCGCTGACCGCCGTCCAAAGGGGAATGGCGGCGATTGCTGCGACAAAATAGGCCAGCACAAAGAGCGACCGGGTGGCGGAATCGGCCCCCAGCGCATGTTCGAGGTAGATGAAGAACAGTGCCGCGGGAATGCCGTTGGCAAGGCCGTTCAGAAACCATGCGCCAAGCAGTCGCACGAAGAGGCGGTTACGGGCGAGGCTGCGAACGCCGGATACCGCGTCGCGCCATCCTCGGGACAACCGATTTGCTTCGTGACGCTCAGGCTCCGGCACGTACCAGACCAGCAACGGGAAACAGACGAGGCCGGCGATAACCGCCACCCAGGCCAGCAGGCTTACGGATTCCATTTCCGGCCAGCCAAGGCGGGTCGCCGCCGCCGTCAACGCACCGGCGCCGACAAGGCCGAGCAGCCCGATGCCTTCGCGCCAGGCGGTGATCCGTGTCCGTTCGCTGTAATTATCGCTGAGTTCCGCCCCCCAGGCCGTGTAGGGGACGGCAATCAGTGTCCATCCGCCATACAGGACGATCGACCAGCCCAGCAGGTGAAGACTCCCCGCCGATGATGGTGGATCGAGCAGTTGCACCATGCCGAGCCCGGCGATGACGGCGCCGGCGGCGATCCATGGTTTCCGATACTGTCCGCGAAACGGATACCGGTCGGACAGCAAACCGATGACAGGGTCCGTGACCATATCGAAGAGGCGTGCCACAAGCAGGATCAGCCCTGTTGTGGCAAGGCCCAATCCCAGTTCGACGCCGTAAAGGGCGGGCAGATGGATAAAAACCGGTATCGTGGGAAGCGCCATGACGCAAGCCGGAAGCGCATAGGCAATGATCACCGGATTCCGCAGGCGGCCGGACCGGGAAACGGTCATCGCCGTCCGAGCACGAACTGCCCGACATCGACATGCCCGTCCTCGAATCCGGCTTCGCAATAGCAGAGGTAATAGTGCCACATCCGCCGGAACCGTTCGTCGTAACCCAGGCGCTCGATCGCCGGCCAGTTTTGCCGGAACGCCTCGTTCCATCGGCGCAGTGTTTCCGCGTATGAGGCGCCGAAGAAAAATGAATCGTGAATCCGCATGCCGGCCTTGCCTGCAGCGTCCTTGAAGCGTTCCGGGCTGGGGAGCATTCCGCCGGGGAAGATATAGCGCTGGATGAAATCCGGGCTTCGCCGGTATGAATCGAATTTGCTGTTCGCGATCGTAATGGTCTGAAGGGCCGCGCGCCCCCCGGGTTTCAGACAACGGTCGAGGACGCTGAAATAGGTGCCCCAGTTCTCCTGGCCGACAGCCTCGAACATTTCGACGGAGACGATCTTGTCGAACTGCCCGACGACATCGCGGTAGTCCTGGATCCGGATATCGACTTTCCCCGCTAATCCGGCCCGCACCATGCGGTCCCTGGAAAATTTCGCCTGTTCCTGCGAAAGGGTGAGTCCCACGACCGTGCAGCCGTATTCCGACGCGGCAAGCTCGGCGAACCCGCCCCAGCCACAGCCGATTTCGAGAATGCTGTCGCCCGGCTGCAGGTCCAGCATTTCAGCAAGCCGGAGAAACTTGCGGCGCTGCGCAACAGCCAGTGTTTCGTCCGGGGCTTCGAACAATGCGGACGAATAGGCCATGCCGGAATCAAGCCAGCATCCGTAGAAGTCATTGCCGAGGTCGTAATGGGCGGCAATGTTCCGGCGGCTGCCACGCCTTGTATTGGCGCGGCGTGCATGGCGGATACGGTTCAGAGCCGTGACGACCGGGTTTTCCGATACGGCCCCCGAAAGAGACTCCATATTGCGGGACCCCAGCAGGAGCAGCGCGGTCAGGTCAGGCGTTTCCCATTCGCCGCGCATATACCCTTCCGCCAGGCCGATATCGCCGGAAATCATCATGCGGAATATCGTGCGGATATCGTGGATTTTGATCGCGGCGCGTGGTGTACCGTCGGAATCGCCGAATGTCCGGTGCAGCCCCGACGGGAGATCGATGGTCAACCGGCCAACGGTCAGGCGCTCCAGGCAACGCAGGAGGAGGCGTTCCAGCAGCCCGGGCCGGATGGCTTCCGTTGCTGCGCGGACATGTGAATCTGTCTGTGACAATGGGTTATCCATGATGTTCGTTCCGGAAATCTAGGGATGCGTTACGGTGCCGACGCTGCTCTGTACGGGCGCGGCGGCAGTCTTGTGGCGAAATACACGGAATCCCTTGAGCAGCATCCGCAGGGCTTCCCAGTGAATCGCGGCCATGACCTTCAGCGTCATGAAAGGAAAGTCGGCGAGACTTCGCGCCAGCGACTTGCCGTCCAGTTCGACGCGATGGCCGCTGAAGGCGGCTGCGAGGATCAAGCCGTCGCCGTCTTCTTCGCGGATCGCGACCCTGACGTCGTCACCGGGGGGTAAAACCCGGAAATGATACATTGCATCCATGCCGATGAAGGGCGAGACATAGAGCGATTTCTCGCAGTGCTGCCGGATGACGGCCCGCGGCCGGTCCGGGGCAGGGATCACATAGGTATGCCGTTCACCGTGGGTATTGCATACTTCGTAAAGGATGGCCGACAAATCTCCATCCTGGCGGTAACAGAAATAGACGCTCAGGGGATTGAAGACGTATCCGAACACCCGCGGGAAGCAGAGCAGCCGGACGGGGCCGCCATCCGGCGCAATTCCCGCGTCCCGGAGCCGGTCGTCGATCCAGGGCCGAAGCGCGCTGCCGTCGGCGGGGCCATGATCGGAATCATGGAACGAAAGGGCCGCCCGACGATTGTAACCGAACAGACGATAGCGCTGGTCGAGAAGCGGCAATTCGTCGAGATCGAGAAGCAGGTAGAAAACCGCATATCGCAGCCGGTGTCGTTCTGGCCGCCGCCGGTCATGGACGACATCGCCGCGATAGATTGCCGATTGGGGCATCACGCGGCCAATCCGGAATTTTCGGGCGCCAGATGTATCCTGCTGCTTTCCCCATCCACGGACCAGGGCCGACGGATTCCGCCCAGTTGTTCCGCCACGGCAAGACCCGATTGCAGCGCGTCCTCATGGAACCCGTATCCGAAGTAGCTGCCGCAGAACCAGGTACGGCGATTTCCCTGCAGTGACCAGAGTTTCTTCTGGATGGCGACGGCGGCGCTGTCGAAGCGGGGGTGGTCGTAGTCGAATTCCCGGATAAGCGTCCCCGGGGCAGGCTCACGAACCGGGTTCAGCGTCACGAACAGTGGCGTATCCGCAGGCAGGTCCTGCAGCCGATTCATCCAGTAGGTCACACAGGCCCTTCTGTCATCCGGTCTGCTGGAATCGCCGATGAAGTTCCAGCTGGACCAGACCCGCCGGCGTTTGGGCATCAGTCGGGGGTCACGATGCAACACCGCACGGTTGCGGGTATACCGCCAGCCGGCCAGCAGGGCGGCTTCATGTGGGTCGGGATCCGCCAACAGTCGAAATGCCTCGTCGGCATGCGTGGCGATCACGGCATGGTCGTAGCGACTCGACTGCCCCCGGCAATCCTCGATGGTGACACCGCCGGCGCCGCGCCGTATGGCCCGGACACCGTCCAGGCGAATGCGGTCCGCATAGGGCGCGACAAGGCGCTTTACATATTCGCGGCTTCCGCCATCGACGGTCCGCCATTGCGGGCGGTCGGTCAGGGTCAGTAATCCGTGCGAGACGAAAAAACGGATAAAGGCGCTGGCCGGATATTCCTTCATTTCCGATGATGTTGCCGACCAGATCGCCGCCGCCATGGGCAGCAGGTGGTCTTCGATGAAATCTCTACCGTATCGTTCGCGCGCCAGATATTCGGCAAGGCTTGGTTCATCGCGATGCTCTGCCCTCAGGAATGCCGGCGCATCGCGGTAAAACCGCTTTAGGTCGCGCAGCATGCGCCAGAAACGCGGCCGCACGATATTGAGACGTTGTCCGACCAGCCCGTTCAGGTCCGTCCCCGAGTATTCCAGGCCACCGCCTTCCAGAGACGCGGAAAAGGACATTTCGCTGTCCTTCGTGGGAACGCCGAGATGGCTGAACAGCGCGGTCAGGTTTGGATAGTTGCGCTCGTTATAGACAATGAACCCCGTATCGACGGGGGTCGGGCCGACGCTGCCCAGTACGTCCACGGTATGGGAATGTCCCCCGATGCGGTTCTGCGCTTCATAGACGGTAATGCGATGGACTTTCTGCAGCAGCCATGCCGCCGACATACCGGCGATGCCGGTGCCGATCACGGCGATATTCATTCGGTGACGTTCCATGCGCTTCTCGGTCCCCATCGGCAGGTAGCAGGCAACTAATAACGGTCATGCCGGTATCCGTGATACACAGCACTGTTACGGCGGCGCCGGCCGGTTGGATCACCCGGAAATGTCGATTCCAGGCCATGTGATCCATGTGCCTTCATCCG
>JAQCHR010000071.1 GCA_027619655.1 Pseudomonadota bacterium | reverse complement strand
TGTATAAAAAAACCGGTGCCGCGGCAATGACCGGAAAAACGGTACAGCAATGCACAGGCATGTCAGGGTCGTGGAAATGGCAGAATATCGTGCAGCGAGCAGGAGAATAAGGCTCGACCCGGGTATCCGGCCGCGCACGCCGCCACCCCGTGCAATCGTTATCCTGACCCTGCTGTTGATTTTCGCTGGCAGCAACGGGCATGCGCAGACGATGGAAGCGCCCGGGAGCGCCCCGGCCGCAAGGCAGGATATCGAGGCCGTCCTGTCGGGCCGGGATTACCAGCGCCAGTTTCCGGTTACCCCGGCGCCGCAACTGGCGGAAAGCCGCCCCGTAACGCCGGAACCCGTAGCGCCCGATTTTCAGTTTGAAACTGAAAAGGCCGGACCGCTGCTGCCGCTATTCGACATGTTTCGATTCGTCGCCTGGATTCTGATCGCGGCGGGTGTCCTGTATCTCGCCTATCTCCTGGTGCGGAAGGTCCGGCGCGACCGGAAGCCACCCGCCCCTGAAGAACAGGCCCCGGTTGCGGAAGAAACCGCGACGCCGGCTTCGCGGCTGGCGGATGTGGAGCAACTGGCCCGCGACGGCGCGCTGGCGGACGCCGTTCACCTGCTGCTGCTGTTGTTTATCGAGGATATCCGGGAAAAGCAGCGAACTGCCGTCCAACCCGCGCTGACGAGCCGGGAGATCGTTGCGGCGGTATCCCTGCCGCAATCCGCCAGCGCGAGTCTGGCCTTCATCGTCGGCTGGGTCGAACGCACCCGTTTTGGCGGCATGGAAATCGACCGGGATACCTTCGAACAATGCCTCGAAGGCTACCGGAATTCCACATTGCGCCAGGCCACGGGACGCTGATGGCCATGGAGCCGGTATTTTCCCCACGCACCGTCGCCGTGCTGATCATCTGCGGTGTCCTGGCCTTTGCGGGCGCGGCCTATTTCGCCATTGCCAACGACCAGCCGGGCACAAGCGGCACCAACGTGTATTCGACGTCCGCCGTCGGACACCGTGCATTCCTGGAACTCCTGCAACGGCGCGGGATTCCCACGATCGTGAGCCGCAACAATTCAGCGGAGAAAGCCGGCAGGAAAGCCTTGCTGGTTCTCGCGGAACCGGGCCTGCAGCCAGGCAGCTACGCGCTTTGCGAGCGGACTCTGCTGATTCTGCCCAAATGGGCGGCGGACGCGGACCCCGCCCATCCGGGTTGGGTCCGCGATCTCGCCTTTCAGCCCCTAGAAACGGTCGAGCGGGTGATCCGGCAACTCGATCGCAACGCATTGGTGATCCGCGAACCGGTGGATATCGGCTGGAACGAAACATCCGCCGCTGCGGTCCGGCGGTACAATGCCGGGCGGACCGCAGACGAAACCCTGACGGACCGCATCCGCGGCCGGGCGGTCCCGGAGATCGAAGGCCTGCAGTTGATCCGGTCAACGGCCATCGAGCCCATCGTTTCCGCCTGGGCGGGAATCCTCGTCGGCGCCATTACGGTGGGAGGCAAGACGCTTTTCGTCATATCCGACCCGGACCTGCTGTCCAACGCGGGGATCGGCCGCGGCGACAATGCCGCACTGGTGCTGGATCTGGTCGAACTGATGCGCCCCGGCGACGGAACGGTCATTGTCGACGAAGTCGTCCACGGATTTTTCCGCAGCCCAAGCCTGTGGCGGACATTGTTCAGCCTGCCCTTCCTGGCGGCGACCGCCATTGCGCTGGCCGCGCTGGGCGTTCTGGTCTGGGCGGCATCCAGCCGTTTCGGGGCGGCGTTACCGGCCCCGCAACCGGGCGCCGCAGCGGAGTCGGATCTCATCGAAAACGCAATCGACCTGCTGCAGCAGGCCGGCCACGAACAGGAAGTAGCACGCGCGTATCCCGGGATCGTGATCCGTGAACTGGCGCAGCAGTTCCATGCGCCGCGCAATTTGACACCGGTGCAACAAATCGGGTGGATCGACCGGCTCGGCGCGGCGCGTCGGATTGAACCATCCTTCGAAACCCTGTACCGCGACGCGGAAACGGCCGCATCGGCCTTCCCACCCGGCGGCCCCCGATTGCTGCAGGCAATTCAGCGCTTACACGACTGGAAACAGGAGATGATACATGGATCTGGACGGCATTAGGGCGACAAGCGAGGCCTTGCGGCAGCAGGTCCGCAAGGTGGTCATCGGGCAGGACGCCGCCATTGACCTGATGCTCGTCAGCCTGCTGTCTGACGGACATATCCTGATGGAAGGCGTGCCGGGCACCGCCAAGACCTTGCTCGCGCGGGCCTTTGCCCATGCCCTGTCGCTGGATTTCGGTCGAATCCAGTTCACGCCGGACCTGATGCCGGGCGATGTAACCGGCACCAATCTGTTCAATTTCCAGACAAGCGCCTTCACCCTGACCAAGGGCCCGGTCTTCACGCAGCTGCTGCTGGCGGATGAAATCAACCGGACGCCACCCAAGACCCAGTCTGCCCTATTGCAGGCCATGCACGAACGCACCGTAACCATCGACGGCAAAACCCATATGCTGGACGATGGCTTCATGGTCATCGCCACGCAGAATCCGATCGAGCAGCACGGCACCTACCCGCTGCCGGAAGCGCAGCTCGACCGTTTCCTGTTCAAGCATATTCTGGACTACCCGTCGCGGGACGAAGAGCGCAGCATTGTCGAACAGCATGGCCATCGCACCACGATGCCCGCGCTGGAGGCGTTCGGCATGACCCGCGTCACCGACCTGGCGGTCCTGAAACAGATCCGGCAGGTTGTCAAGGGAATCCGGCTCTCGGCCGACCTGATCGACTATATCGTCGATGTCATCCGCGCGACCCGCGCGCACCCGTCGCTGCAATTCGGCGCCTCCCCCCGGGCCGCGAACATGCTGGCGATTGCCACGCGCGCCTATGCCGCCCTGCAAAGCCGGGACTATGCGATTCCCGACGACGTGAAAACACTCGCGAGGCCGGCGCTGCGGCACCGTATTGTCCTGGCCCCGGGCGCGGAAATCGACGGCACGGATACCGACCAGATCATCGACGCCATCCTCGACCAGGTTCCGGCGCCACGCTGATGCAGCCGACGCTCCGCGCCTTCATTGTCTTTGCGGCGGGCATCCCGTTGGGATTTGCGCTGATTCTCGCCGACGAGACATTATGGCCGCTGGCCTTCGGGTACCTCACCTTCGCCGCCGCCATTACCACAGGCGACGCTGTCCTCACGCCGCGGATCGGCGCATTCGCCATCGACTTACAGATTCCGCCAATGCTCTATGTCGGCGACCGTGACGCCATAACGGTCACGCTGTCCGGCGCGGCGCTGCGTCACCCGACGATGATGACCCTGGCCTGCGATACCGGTGATACGCTCGAACCGCCGCCGCATCAGCTATGCCGAATAATCCCCGGCGAACGGTTCGACATACGAATTCCACTGATTCCTAACCGCCGCGGTCAGGCGGTCATTCATAGGCTATGGCTGCGCTGGCACGGCCCCCTGGGGCTGGTCGAGCGGCGCCACATTCGCAATACCGGTGTCTCCGTTCCGATCGTTCCGAATATCCGCGCGGTCCGCAGCGCCGCCCTGTCGCTTTCTGTGCGGGACGCTGCATTCGGGGTCAAGATACAACGCCAGTCCGGCGAGGGAACGGAATTCGACGCCCTGCGCGACTACATGCCGGGGCTGGATCACCGGTCGATCGACTGGAAACATTCGGCGCGGCACCACAAGCTGGTCTGCAAGGAATTCCGGACCGAACGGAACCATCAGGTCATCCTGGCCTTCGATACCGGACACCTGATGAGCACACCGCTGCACGGCATTCCACGCATCGACCACGCCATCAATGCCGGGCTGCTGCTCGGCCATGCATCGCTGCGGCACGGCGACCGCATCGGCGTCTTCGGGTTCGACGCACAGACCCGCGTCTCCGCGGAACCCTTCGGCGGCATCCACGAATTCTCCCGCCTGATGCGCCTGACATCGGAGATCGAATACCACCAGGAAGAGACGAACTTCACCCGCGGGCTGATGGAACTGATGACGCGGCTGAAACGGCGTTCGCTCATCATCCTGCAGACCGAATTCGTCGATACGGTGACCGCGGAACTGATGGTCGAGAACCTGCAACGGCTGGCCGCCCGGCACCTTGTCATCTTTGTCTCGATGCACGACCCCCGGCTGCATTCGCCGCCGGAAAGGAGCCTGCGGACCCTGAAAGACGTCAATCGCCTGGTGGTCGCCGACGGATTCCTGCGGGAGCGGCGCACCGTGTTCGAACGGCTGCGCCGCATGGGGATCCACTGTATCGACGCCCCTAGCCATGCGGTCGGCGCGGAACTGCTAAACCGGTATATCCATATCAAGCAGTTGGAACTGATCTGACATGGCAGAACCCGAAGCCCATCTCCGGAGCTACAATTTCCGCCGCGAACGCGAGGATGGCTGGCGCGATCTCGACAGCCTGGTGCAGCGGGTGCAGCGCTCGGGGCTGGCAAACTTATCCGCACAGGAGTTGCGAAGGCTGCCGGAACTGTACCGTTCGGTCATATCCTCGCTGTCGGTTGCGCGCAGTATCTCGCTGGACCGGAATGTCGTCGCCTATCTCGAAAGCCTCTCGGTGCGCGCCTATTTCTGCGTCTATGGCGGGCGTGAGTCGCTCGGCGCGGGAATCCGCCGGTTTGCGGTGCACGACTTTCCCGCAGCCGTCCGCGCCGCGCGCTGGTTTATCGCCGCCGCCTTCGCGGTGCTGGCTTTCGGCGCTGTCGTTGGCTTCGTGCTGACGATGAACAGCCCAGACTGGTATTACAGTTTCGTATCGGACTCGATGGCCGGGTCCCGGTCCCCCACGGCGGAAACCGAAACGCTTCGCGCTGCCCTGTACGATTCGGACGATACCGCCATCGACAGCCTCAATCTGTTCGCCAGCTTCCTGTTCAGCCATAACGCCAAGATCGGCTTGCTCAGCTTCGCACTCGGATTCGCCTTCGGGGTACCCACGGTACTGCTGCTGTTCGTGAACGGGCTGACTCTGGGCGCGTTCGCCGCGCTTTATGCGTCGCGCGGGCTCTCCTGGGACCTCTGGGCCTGGCTGATGATCCATGGCACGACGGAATTGCTGGCGCTGGCATTATGCGGTGGCGCGGGGCTGGTGCTGGGTGGCGCCCTTGCCTTTCCGGACCGCTACAGCCGGCTGCACAACCTGGGAGAAAAGGGCCGCATGGCGGCCGTGATCGCCATCGGCGCCGTCGGGCTGTTTTTCGTGGCGGCGCTGCTCGAAGGTTTCGCCCGCCAGATCGTTACCGACGGTATTTACCGCTACGGCATCGGCGGCGGCGTCCTGCTGGCATGGCTTGCCTATTTTGCGCTTTCGGGAAGAAAGGCAGGCCATGGCCGCGACTGATCCACCCGCCAGCATGCGCGCCAGCCCGCTTCGCGAGCTCGTCACACCCGAGGGACTAGCACTGCGGGTGAGGCTCGCCGCGCGCGGCGATCGCTTCTTCGCCGTCCTGATCGATATCGCCATCATTGTACTTGGCCTGATAGCCGTGGTCCTGATCGCTATTGCGATTTTCCCCGAAACCGGCAGGAAATGGGCCATGTCGCTGGCCATTGTCCTGTCTTTCGGCATTCGAGGCTTCTATTTCATCTTTTTCGAACTGCGCTGGCAGGGCACGACGCCCGGGAAACGGCTCCTGGGCCTGCGGGTCATCGACCGGCATGGCGGACGGTTGCGTCCGGGCGCCATTTTTGCCCGCAACCTGATGCGCGAAGTCGAACTCTTCATGCCGATCACCCTGCTGATGTCGGTCAATGGCGGGAACGGCACAGGAGTCAATCTGCTGACACTGTTCTGGACCGGGCTCCTCATGGCGCTGCCATTTTTCAATCGAGACAGGCTGCGCTGCGGTGATATCGTTGCTGGCACCTGGGTCGTCGAAACCCCGAAAACTGAATTGCTGCCCGATATCGCGGTATCGGAAAGTGGCAAAGCCCCGACGGCTGCGCTCCGCTTTACGCCTGCTCAGCTGTCGATCTACGGCGTATACGAATTGCAGACGCTGGAAAAGGTGCTGCGGCATGACGCGCCGGACACTGCGGAGTCCCGGGCAGCCATCGCACGAACGATACAGGCCAAGATCGGCTGGACACCACCGGATGAACAGCCGGTCGCGGCATCGGATTTCCTGCGGGCGTTCTACGCCGCGCTGCGCGGGCATCTGGAGCACAGCGCCCTGTTCGGAACCCCACGGGCAAACAAATTTGACCAGCCGTGACGCGGCCCGGATGGTTTAAAACAGATTCACGCCTTTAATCGAAGACCGCTGCAATCTGTTCGGTGCCGACGCCTTCCTTGGCGATCCGCAGGTCGTGATAGCTGACGGCAATCGTTACCGCGGAAAGCGCAGCAAAAAATGCCTGCACAATCAGAAGGATAATGGTCGATCCAATCGGCATGCTGCCCGATTCAAGCGTCATGGTCGCCACGAGCGGCCCGACGACCAACATTTCGATCACGGCGCTGATCAGCATTAAAACCACAATCACGCCCAGGACACGCCAGCGATACCCGTTCGTCAACTCGGCGCTGCGGCGCAAACTGGCCATTATGCCCGGACTTTCGACAACCGCTGCCGGAACGGCGACCCACAGGACGGTAAACGCCAGAATTCCCGGAACGACCAGCAGCATCAGGCCCGCCAGGGTGATCAGGCCGGCCAGAAGGCTTACGGCGATCACGGGCAACAGCAGGCCCAGACCCTTGACGACGGATTCCATTGCGGTCGCGTGACCGCCCCGAAGCTGAATGATCGTCCCGTATACCAGCGTGGCGGACAACAGGCTCGTCGACAGGAAATGCACGACAAACGTCGCTAACGGAACCAGTGACGGCATGGCGGCTTCCCCCGCCGCCTCGACGGCGGGTTCGGGCGTCGCCAGCAATAATGGAAACTGTGACGGCAACATGAATATCAGCGACATCAGGATAAACGGGCCGAAATTCTTGAAGAGCACCAGAAAACTGCGCCGAAGGACAGCGCCAATCTGAAAATCCGTGATCGGCATGGGCCCCAAACCCGAACCATCCAGACTCATCTGTACATTCCTCCGTCGCCGCGTTTCCCGTTGCACCCCCGTCGCCCGACACAACGGTATCGAGAATGCCCGATATATATCACCATCTTCACGCCAGGCCGCAAAACTAGGATACAGGCGCGGGCTTCAATACCAAACCGTCCTCGTGGCGGAAAATTCTAAATTCCACACACCAATAAAACATGCCATTAAAAGAACACAATAGGAACATATATTGAACCCGATTCGCGGGATATCATTTATTCATCCCCGGCGCACAAGTCCTTGTAGGTGTAATTAATGGTATCGCTAAAACTGGATTCTTAAAAGAGAACAGAATAGACGCGTTTATTCTCGCGCTATTACTGCACGTTGCTTGACTTCCCAAAAAAATCCATGATATTCCATAAAGTACCATGAATTGTCATGGCGGACCTATAATCCGTCCTACCTAACGGGTCCGCACCTCCGGAAAAGATAGCATGTAACCCGGTGGTGGAGAATGCGGAATTCGGGAACGGCAATGCTGTTATTCACGGGAGAACACCGGAACAAGGTCGACAGGAAGGGACGTGTTTCCCTGCCGGCCGACTTTCGTGCCGAACTCCCGGAAGAGGACGGCCGCTATATTTACATTTATCCGTCGCCCAAATGGGAAACCGCGCTTGAGGCGATAGACCGGGCACAGCTCGAATCCCTGACTGAGAACATTGATTCCTTTGGAAAATACACCCAGGAACAGGAATATTTCACGACCACGATCCTGGGCCGGGCGCGCAAGCTGAGCATCGATGCCGAAGGCCGGATCGTGCTGCCCGAAGATTTCCGCAATGCGGCCCGGATCGAAGAGACGGCCGTCTTCATCGGCGCCGGAAGGCAGTTTCACATCTGGCAGCCGGACCTCTACGCCGCCTATGCCGCCGGCGTGAACCGGACGACGCCGAATTACACCCTCCCCGCACCACCGCGCGGAGCCGCATCATGACCGCTTCGGATCTTCATATCCCGGTCATGCGGGACGAAGTGCTGGCCGTGCTGGAACCGGTGGACGGCCAGGTTTACCTCGACGGCACATTCGGCGCCGGCGGCTATTCGCGCGCGATACTGGATGCGGCCGACTGCACCGTATGGGCCTGCGACCAGGATCCGGACGCTATCGCGCGGGGACAGGAAATGGCGCGCGAATATGACGGGCGGCTGACCCTGCTGCACGGCCGGTTCGGCGATCTGCCGCATTTGCTGGATACCGCAGGCGCGCCGGCGCTGGATGGCGCCGTATTCGATCTCGGCGTTTCCTCGCCGCAACTGGATAACGCGGCGCGCGGGTTTTCATTTCGCGGCGACGGCCCGCTGGACATGCGCATGGCGCAGGAAGGCCCGACAGCCGCCGACATCGTCAATGATTTCGACGAACGGGAACTGGCCGGCCTGATCCGGCGCCTGGGCGAAGAACGACACGCCCGCCGCGTTGCCCACGCGATTGTCATGGCGCGGGAAACCGCCCCCATCACACGCACCCTGCAACTGGCCCAGATCATTCGCGACGTCATGCCGCGCGCATCAGACGGCATTGACCCGGCTACCCGGACCTTCATGGCCCTGCGGATCCATGTGAATGACGAACTGGGCGAACTGGACCGCGGCCTCGTGGCGGCCGAACAGCTTCTGCAGCCTGGCGGCCGGCTGGTTGTTGTCAGTTTTCATTCCCTGGAAGACCGCCGGGTCAAGAATTTCCTGCGGATCCGCTCGGACGAGGCGCCCCGTGCCTCGCGCCATGCGCCCGAAGCGCCGCAGCAGCGCGCTCCATCCTTCACGCTTCTTCACCGCCGCGGGCTGGCGCCGGGTGAAGCCGAAACGTGCGCCAATCCGCGGGCCCGGTCCGCGCGCATGCGCGCCGCACGCCGCACGGCGGCGCCGGCTTGGCCAATGGAGGATGCCGCATGAAAAGCGCCGCTATCTTCATCTGGATCGGGCTCGCCGGCATCGCAGGTTTCGCCCTGTTCAACATCTCCTTCAAAGTCGAGCAGCTGGAGAGCGAACTCAGCCAGTTGAACCAACAGATCCTGAAGGAACAGAACGCGGTCCATGTCCTGCGTGCGGAGTGGAGCTATCTGAACCGGCCGGAAAACATTGAAAACCTCGCGCGCAGGCATCTGCCTGACCTGCGATACCCGGAAACGTCGCAGGTTGGCGGGCTTGACGATCTCAACGTTACGCCACCCCCGACGCTGGCGGGTGAGACGCCGCGCGGGACCCCGGTCAGCGCTTCGGCGGGAAGGAACGACTGATGATTTTCTCCCGGCGCAAACATCTGACGAAACGGCGGCGCAACTCGCAACGTGCGGCGACGCGGCCCTGTGCAGCCCATACGGACAAACGGACAGCCCATGTTCTGGATGTCAGCCATACCCGTATCCTGGTCACGGGCGCCATGCTCATGCTCGCGTTCGGGGCAATTTCGGTCAGACTGATCGATATCGCCCTGTTCCAGGACGCTCAGGAGCCGAAGACCGCTCGCGCCACGCATACCCAGGCCATGCGCATGGATCGGTCCGATATCATCGACCGGAACGGCGTGCTGCTGGCAACCAACCTGAATACCGCGTCGCTATACGCCAATCCGCGCAAGATAATCGATGCCGACGACGCCGCGCGCCAGCTTGTCCTCGCCCTGCCGGAACTGCGCGAAGCCGAAATTGCGCGGTCGTTGAAAACCGACCGGTCGTTCATCTGGCTGCGGCGCAACCTGACGCCGCGCCAGCAGGCAAAGGTCAACGCGCTCGGTATTCCGGGGATTTACTTCCAGAGCGCGGAGACCCGCGTCTATCCCAACGGCCCGATGGCCGCCCATGTTCTGGGATATGTTGATATCGACAATCGTGGCATCGCCGGTATCGAGCGATCCTTCGACCCGTCATTGCGCGACAACAACACGCCGTTGCGGCTGACGATCGACACACGTGTCCAGCACGCCCTGCATAGTGAGTTGGCCCGCGCCAAATCGGAGTTCGACGCCATTGGCGCGGCTGGCATCATCATGGATGTCAACAATGGTGAAGTCCTCGCCATGGCCTCGCTGCCGGATTTTGACCCCAATAACGCCGGTAACGCCCTGCCCGACCAGTTGTTCAACCGTATGACTCTGGGCGTCTATGAACTGGGGTCGACATTCAAGATTTTCACCGCCGCCATGGCGCTGGACTACGGCGTCGTGAAACTCAGCGGCGGTTACGACGCCTCCGAGCCGATCCGTATCTCCCGTTTCCAGATCCGCGATTACCACGCCAAGAACCGCTGGCTGTCGGTTCCAGAAATCTTCATGTACTCATCCAATATCGGCGCTGCAAAAATGGCGCAGGATGTCGGCACCGAGGCGCAGCAGGAATTCTTTGGCCAGCTCGGCATGTTGCGGCAGGCCAATATTGAACTGCCGGAAGTCGGCTCGCCGATCACGCCCTCGCCATGGCGCCCGGTGAACACGATGACAATTTCCTATGGCCACGGCATGGCCGTCAGTCCGCTGCAACTCGCATCCGGTGTCTCCGCCATGGTGAATGGCGGGCTGGCGCACCGCGCCACGCTGATCCGCAAGGACTCGCCCGAACCGCTCGCAGGGAAACGGGTCATTTCGGAAAAGACATCGTCCGAAGTCCGGCGGCTGATGCGCCTCGTCGTCGATGGCGGCACAGGCAAGAATGCCGCAGCAGAGGGCTACGTCGTCGGCGGAAAAACCGGCACGGCGGATAAGCCGGCCAATGGCGGGTATCGGCGGCGCGCCCTGATATCGTCTTTCGTCGGCGCCTTCCCGATGCATGCGCCCCGGTATGTGGTTCTGGTGATCCTTGATGAACCGCAGGGCAACAAGCAGACCCAGGGTTACGCTACCGGCGGCTGGGTTGCGGCCCCGACCGTCAAACGGCTGATCGAGCGCACCGCGCCTCTGCTCGGCGTCCGACCTGTCGATGAGGCATCGCCGGAAATTCATGAGGCGCTTGATATTCAAATTAATGGGGAGGGGCGCCAGCT